>NZ_JAGT01000001.1:1895000-2017500 GCF_000526795.1 Ruminococcus flavefaciens AE3010 | reverse complement strand
TAATAGGGCGTCAAGTTGTATGTCATAGACCCGAAACCGGGTGACCTAGCCATGTCCAGGCTGAAGTGGAGGTAAAGCTCCATGGAGGGCCGAACCGACCCCCGTTGAAAAGGTGGCGGATGAGGTGTGGCTAGCGGAGAAATTCCAATCGAACCCGGATATAGCTGGTTCTCCCCGAAATAGCTTTAGGGCTAGCGTTGTATATGATTACCGGAGGTAAAGCACTGAATTGGCTAGGGGCCGAGAGGTTACTGAACCATATCAAACTAAGAATGCCGGATAATTAAGAGTACAGCAGTCAGACTACGTGAGATAAGTCTCGTGGTCAAAAGGGAAACAGCCCAGACCCACAGCTAAGGTCCCGAAATACGTTTAAGTGGAGAAGGATGTGGAGTTGCACAGACAACCAGGATGTTGGCTTAGAAGCAGCCACTCATTAAAAGAGTGCGTAATAGCTCACTGGTCGAGTGACTCTGCGCCGAAAATTCAACGGGGCTAAAACGTATACCGAAGCTTGGGCTGCAGTAGCAATACTGCGGGGTAGGGGAGCGTTGTGTAAGAGGCGAAGTCGTAGCGAAAGCGGCGGTGGATTTTACACAAGTGAGAATGCCGGAATGAGTAGCGAGAATTATGTGAGAATCATAATGGCCGAAAGTCTAAGGTTTCAGAAGGAAGGTTCGTCCGCTTCTGGTAAGCCGGGAGCTAAGGTGAGGCCGAAAGGCGTAACCGATGCACATACGGTAGAAATTCCGTAGCCTCCATTCATTTAAGCACAGGGACACTTTTGAAGGGTTTAGCCGAGCGTTGGTTGCCTCGGTCGTAAGGGACTGCGAATGAGCGGGAAGTAAACTTGGAAGAAGGCGAGAAAAGCTGTGTGTATAGAAGATGGAGCCCGTACCGCAAACCGACACAGGTAGACAGGAAGAAGATTCTAAGGCCAACGGGAGAAGGGTTGTTAAGGAACTCGGCAAGTTGACCCCGTAACTTAGGGAGAAGGGGTGCTCTTTAAGAGCCGCAGAGAATAGGCCCAAGCGACTGTTTAGCAAAAACACAGCTCTATGCTAAATCGAAAGATGACGTATATGGGGTGACACCTGCCCGGTGCCGGAAGGTTAAGAGGAGGAGTGCAAGCTCTGAATTGAAGCCCCGGTAAACGGCGGCCGTAACTATAACGGTCCTAAGGTAGCGAAATTCCTTGTCAGGTAAGTTCTGACCCGCACGAATGGTGTAACGATTTGGGCACTGTCTCAACAACCCGCCCGGCGAAATTGTAGTACCGGTGAAGATGCCGGTTACCCGCGACTAGACGGAAAGACCCCATGGAGCTTCACTGTAGCTTAATATTGAATTTCGGTATTTCATGTACAGGATAGGTGGGAGACTGGGAAGTAAGGGCGTCAGCCTTTATGGAGTCAACCTTGGGATACCACTCTTGAGGTGCTGGAATTCTAACCTGTGGCTCTGAATCGAGTCAGGGGACATTGTTAGGTGGGCAGTTTGACTGGGGCGGTCGCCTCCTAAAAGGTAACGGAGGCGCTCAAAGGTTCGCTCAGCATGGATGGAAACCATGCTTTTGAGTGCAAACGCAAAAGCGAGCCTAACTGCGAGACTGACGGGTCGAGCAGTAACGAAAGTTGGAGTTAGTGATCCGGCGGTATGTGAGTGGAAATGCCGTCGCTCAACGGATAAAAGCTACCCTGGGGATAACAGGCTGATCTCCCCCAAGAGTCCACATCGACGGGGAGGTTTGGCACCTCGATGTCGGCTCATCGCATCCTGGGGCTGAATTCGGTCCCAAGGGTTTGGCTGTTCGCCAATTAAAGCGGTACGCGAGCTGGGTTCAGAACGTCGTGAGACAGTTCGGTCCCTATCTGTCGTGGGCGTAGGATATTTGAAAGGAGCTGTCCCTAGTACGAGAGGACCGGGATGGACGCACCGCTGGTGCACCAGTTGTCATGCCAATGGCACAGCTGGGCAGCTAAGTGCGGAACGGATAAACGCTGAAGGCATCTAAGCGTGAAGCCGACCTTAAGATAAGATATCCCTTCGTAAGAGTAAGACCTCTCAAAGACTATGAGTTTGATAGGCTCAAAGTGTAAGCGTGGTGACACGTTCAGCTTGCGAGTACTAATCGGTCGAGGGCTTTTCCTTTTTACTTCATTCAGAGTGATCGCCTCGCATTACGCTTTATTCGTTTCAAAACTTCATATTAGTCGGTGCTTATGGCAATGAGGTCACACCCGTTCCCATTCCGAACACGGAAGTTAAGCTCATTCACGTTGACGATACTTGGCTGGTGACGGCCCGGGAAACTAAATCAGTGCCGACACAAAACAGGGACTACCTTTTGGTAGTCCCTTTAATTTTGCCCTTGTATCAATGATACAAGGGCTTTTTCATGGCTTTGAATGATAGATTATAGGCCGAAGCTGAACTCCGTTCAGAGCGGCTTCTATGGCTTGCGGGAGCATTGAGAACTCCGCCACAAGCGAAGCCGGCTTGTTTATCCAGTCGTCCTGTACCATTGGCACGAAATAGTAATTCTTTCTGTTGAAGAGCTCTCCGAGATTTTTGGCAGAGCCCATAAGGGAGTCGTTTGAGGCAATGGCAAGAACTACGGGCTTGCCGCGGCGTAGGTGTGATTTTACAGCCATTGTTACGGCGGTATCGGTAATTGAGGCGGCAAGCTTTGCGGCGGTATTGGACGTGCAGGGGGCTACTACCATTATATCTGTAAGCTCGCGGGGGCCGATTGGCTCAGCTGCCGAGACTGTTGTAATTACATCTTTTCCCGTTATGCTGCGTAGTTTTTCCATGTTTTCCTTTGCTGAGCCGAAGCGCGTGGATACAGACGCGGCGTTTTCCGACATTATGGGGAGAAGCTCTGCGCCGTATTCCATTAATATCTCAGCCTGGTCGAAGCTCTGCTGAAATGTGCAGAATGAACCTGTCATGGCGTAGCCGATACGAAGTCCTTTGAGGGTCTCACTCACTGTCATCACCCCTTTCGGCTATCATTGCGCTTATAGTTTCGGCTATTATCTCTCCAGAGGTCACGGGAGCAGTTTTACCCGGGAGCCCCTGCGCCCATATGGTTTTGATTCCCAGCTGCTGAGCTGCAGCGGGGTCTATTCCTCCCGGTTTTGAAGCAAGGTCTATGAACAGCGCAGAGGCTTCAAAACGGCTAAGCATTTCCTTGTCAAATATAAGCTTTGGTACGGTGTTGAATATCAGGTCGTATCCGCCGTTAAGCCGTTTTGTTGGTACGGAGCTGATACCGTGGAGCCGAGTCTTGGCAGCTCCCCGAGGATTATGCACAGCAGCTGTTATGTCTGCGCCGAAGCCCTTGAGTATCTCTGCAAGAGCGCAGCCTATCCTGCCCATTCCGACGATGAGTACCCTCAGACCATTGAGAGTAACAGGCAGCTCCTCAAGAGCAAGCTGTACAGCTCCCTCGGCAGTGGGGACAGCGTTTCTGAGACTGAGCTCCTCCCGGGTGAGATAGTCGTATATCTCACGGTGGGGAAGCATTCGGCGGAGCCTGTCATCGACCCTGCCAGCATAAATAACGCCGTCCTCTGTGAGAAAGCCGTCTATAGCTTCGACGGTGAGCTCAGATGAAAAGCATGGGGCATAAATATTGCCCTTTTGGTCAAGAGAGGGAACAGGCAGCACAGCAAGGTCAAAGCTGCCGCGGTCTGAGCTGTCTGCCACGGGCAGCTGCGGAACACTGTCATAGAAATAATTATCGAAGCCTGTGAGCTTTATATCGAATTCGCGGGAAAGACTTTCAGCGCAGTAGAGCTGGCGCGTGTCTCCGCCTGCAATAAGTATTTTAGGTCTTGTCATATATTACTCCAATCCGCCTGTCGGCATAAAGTGATTATCACTGATCCCTTTATTATATGTAAGAACGGGGAGAAGTGACAATATATCGATCTTGCCTAAAAAAAAGAGCAGATAATATTGTATTTTTATTAATAATATGTTATACTTGAAATGATCTATTATTTAGGAGGTATATATGAAAAAAACAAATCAGCGGTCGTATAAGATGTCAGGGGATAGATATATGCTTGTATTCCTTCTGGGATTTTTTATAATGATGATATCATTGATCCCATTTATTATAAGAGGAAAAGGTATTTTTGTCTACTATGGCGATTATAATGGACAGCAGATACCGTTTTATAATCTTGCCAATGATGCGATCAGAGACGGTCAGCTTGGCTGGAACTGGTATACAGACCTTGGAACGGATTTTATATCTTCTTATTCTTTTTATTTGTTAGGAAGTCCTTTTTTCTGGCTGACGGTTCTTTTGCCGCGTTGGGCAGTGACATATTCAATGTCTGTGCTTCTTGCGATAAAGCATGGTATAGCCACCCTTACTTCATATATATATATAAGGAGATTCGTGCGCGGTAAGACCATTGCTCTGACAGGAGCTGTATTATATGCTTTTTCGGGCTTTCAGATATTCAACATATTCTTTAATCATTTTCAGGACGTCACAGCATTCTTTCCGCTAATGCTTATAGCAATGGAGGAGAATATCAATAATCACCGAAAAGGTGTTTTTGCTCTGATCGTCGCTTTGATGGCGTTCATCAATTATTATTTCTTTTGCGGACAGATAGTTTTCCTTATCCTTTATTATCTGTTCAGAATGAAATGTCCTGATTTCCATACCTCATGGAAGAAGTTTTTCCTGCTCTGTTTTGAAGTTGTTATCGGTACAGCCATTGCAGGTGTGATATTAATGCCGTCTTTTCTTGCCGTAATAAATAATCCACGTGTTGATTCAAAGATGTATGGCACTGAGATATTGGTGTATGATGATCCTGTGACTATTCTGAGGATAATACAGGCTTTCTTTATGCCTTCTGAACCACCTGCATATCCGAATCTTTTTGATACTCAATATAAATGGGGATCTGTCGGAGGATATTTTCCACTGATCGGAATGCTTGGCATAATAACATTTATGCGTACTCACAGAAAGCACTGGGCGACCAGGTTATCATATTGTCTGATGATTTTTGCATGTGTTCCTATTTTGAACAGTTTATTTCAGGCAGCAAACAGTTATTATTATGCGCGCTGGTTCTATATGCCCATACTTATCTTTGCTATGATGAGTGCACGTACCATAGATGAAGAGGACGTGAAAATAAAGCCCGCAATAATATTTTCTTTGGTCGTGCTTGCAGCATTTATTGTTCAATCTCTTATGCCCGTCTATTTTATCGACGAAGAAACTATTCTATATTTCTCACTTCCTAATGATTTGGGTTATTTTGTTATTAGCATATGTATTGCTTTATTTAGCTTGCTTGTGGTAGGATATCTCTTTGATGTCAAGAAGCGAAGAAAGCCATATAAAAAGGCTATGCTTTGGACTACTGCTTTTTTTTGCGTAGGTGTTTTATGCAATACTATGTTTTATGGAACATTTAATAAAAATGGCTTTGATGATAATTACAAGGAATCTGTTATAGATGTAGCAGATGATGTTTATGAGAACGTTTCAGAGGATAATTTTTTTCGTATTGATATATCTAATGGCTGTGATAATTATCCTATGCTCTGGAAATTGCCGAATATAAGAGCATTTCATAGTATTGTTGAGCCATCGATTATTGAGTTTTACACATCACTTAATATTGAACGCGATGTTGCTTCAAGACCTCCTCTCAATGATTACTTTTTGAGAGAACTTCTTTCAGTAAAGTATTACTATCGTGAAAAGACTTCCAATATGCAGTATGCATCGGGAATTACAAGTAAAAATGAGCTTTCAGATAAAAAGATGGCTGAGCTTGGAACTAAGTTTGCAGATAAGTTTGGCCTTGATACTGCATATGAATTAGCTCCCAATGAAGTAAATATAACAGAGGTTCTTCCGGGATTTGAGTATGTTGGTGAAAATGCGTTCTATGAAATATATGAGAATAAGCTCTATATCCCAATGGGAATAGGCTATGATATGTACATTTCCGGGGATAAATCAGATGAAATGAAGCCTTTACAGCGTGAGGGAGTTCTTATTAAGGCTCTTGTGCTTTCTGACGATCAGATAGCCAAATATTCAGATATTCTTACTGAAATTGATACAACAGACACTGATGAGTTTGAAGGAGAGAAATATGTAGAGCTTTGCAAAGAAAAGCAGCAGAATTGCTCGGAATCCTTTAAATTTGATTCCTATGGCTTTGAATCAGAAATTGAACTTGATAAGCCACAACTTGTATTTTTCAGCGTACCGTACAGTAAGGGCTGGACAGCAGAAGTAAATGGCAAGGCAGCAGACATTGAAAGGGTAGATAATGGTCTTATGGCAGTAAGAGCTGAAAGCGGCAGAAATACTATAACATTCCATTATGAGACTCCCGGAATTAAAAATGGTATAATTATTTCTGTTTCCGCATTAGCAGTGCTTGTGCTTTATCTTCTCATATGCCGCCGTTTCCGAGGAAAGGAAAAGGAATATGGATTTGCGCACACCTATGACTATGTATCACAGGGAGACGCAAATTTCATAGATGATTACTATGATGCTGTGATTTCTGAGAGTGATAAAGCCTTTGACGTCGAAGAAGATAAAACAGAGAAAAAGAAATAAGTTTTGCATGGACGGTCAGTGGTCGTTTCTAAGTAATGCAAAAAGGCGCTTCCAATCGGAAGCGCCTTTGATATTTCTGTTATTGGATTATTCAACAGGAACGATCCAGTTGAATGTATCCTCAATCTTGCCCCACTGGATACCTGTCATTGTATCGTAGAGCATCTGTGAGATCTTACCAATCTTGTTGCCGTTGATCTCCATGACCTTGTCGTTCCACTTGAGGTGACCAACAGGTGAGATAACAGCAGCAGTACCTGTACCGAATACCTCGTCAAGCTTGCCTGCATCGTAAGCGTCAGCGATCTCCTGAATATCGATACGTCTTTCCTCAACAGGGATACCCTTGCTCTTGCAGACGTCGATAGCGGACTTTCTTGTGATACCGGGGAGGATAGAGCCCTGAAGCATAGGAGTTACTACCTTGCCGTCGATAACGAAGAAGATGTTCATAGCGCCGACTTCCTCGATGTACTTCTGCTCAACGCCGTCCAGCCAGAGGACCTGAGAGTAGTTCTGCTTGTGAGCCTCGTCCTGTCCGATAAGAGAAGCAGCGTAGTTGCCGCCTGTCTTAGCGAAGCCCATACCGCCTCTTACAGCGCGGACATACTTGCTCTCAACGTAGATGTTTACAGGGTTGAGACCGCTCTCATAGTAAGCACCTGATGGTGAGAGGATGATGATGAAGAGGTACTGAGCGCCGGGCTTAACGCCGAGGAAAGGATCAACAGCGATAATGAACGGACGGATATAGAGTGACTCGCCTTCCTTTGAAGGGACCCAGTCCTTTTCTACCTTGAGGAGCTCAAGGAGGCACTTCATAGCCAGATCCTCGGGAAGCTCAGGGATGACCAGTCTCTCATTGGACTGATTGAGTCTCTTGAAGTTTTCCTGTGGACGGAAGAGCTGTACCTTGCCGTCAGCAGTTCTGTAAGCCTTTAAGCCCTCGAATACTTCCTGACCGTAGTGGAGACACATAGCGGCAGGTGAGAGCTCGATAGGAGCATAGGGCTTGATCTCGGGATCGTGCCAGCCCTGTCCCTCATCGTAGGGCATAACGAGCATATAATCAGTAAAGATGTGACCGAAGCCGAGCTTATCGCCTGGCTGTGGCTTAGCCTTGAGGCTTGCAGCCTTTGTGAATTTGATTTCCATATTATTCAACCTTCTTTTTAATAATATTGACCTGTTAATCCGTGACCGAGAAATAATTCTTCTCGTAAATGCGCTTGCAGACGAAAATAGTCACCGCAGCGGCTGTGATAGCGAGAACTGAGGTAGATACTGAAGCTGCAAGTATGATCTTTCCTTTTTTACTCATAGAAATTACTCCTTATCTCAGATTAGAGAAATCTTTCAATAAATAATTATACCATATTTAAGTATGATTTTCCATAGGCGGAACGCAAAATCATGCACAAACTGAGCTGCTGAAATTTGTGCAGTATATCAGTCGTCAAACTCTCTTACGCGGAGCTTTGCGCCCAGCTTTTCAGCCAGCTCACGGGAAGCTTCTATCTGCTCGGGAGGGATAACGTTAACCACGGACATAATGACCTCAGCCTTGCCTGCCTTTACGCAGTCCCTTGTGAACTTCTGGAGAGCTTCAAAGGCATTGTCGAACTTAGGGCGGGTAACAGCCATGTAGTCCTTTTCTGTGGGAGCATTAAGGCTTATGGAGACGGTATCCAGTTCATAGCAGAGCTCCTTTGCGATGCTTCTGCCGTGGATAAGGTCGCCGAGACCGTTGGTGTTGATGCGCAGACGTGGGCAGTTCTCTCTGCTGCGGAGATAAGCGGCAGTTTCGAGAACGATGTCAAGGCGCTCTGTGGGCTCGCCGTAGCCGCAGAAAACTATCTCACGGTACTTTTTGAGCTTGCGTTTGTTAAGGTCTGAGATTATCTCATCGAGAGTCGGCTCATGCTCCAGCCAGAGGGGATCGGAGCCGTAAGCGCCGTCAGCGTGGTTGCGAATGCAGAATGTGCAGGCGCAGGGACATTTATTTGTAAGGTTGAGGTAGAGATTCTCGCCCACCTCATAGGAAATTGTCATTGCTTTTTTCATATTTATCCTCCTTTTGTAGGGGCGGATATTATCCGCCCAAGCTATCCTCCATTAGCCGTTAGCTTGTAGGGGCGGCGTTCCGCCGCCCACAGTAACACATTGGCTTTTGTAGGGGACGGTATCTCGACGTCCCATTAAGGGACGCCCTCACTTGCAGGGCGTCCCTCTTTTAAAAACAGTCCACTGGACTGTTTTTAAAATTCACCCTTGCGGAGCGCCTTCGGAATGTTTCGCTGTTCTCTGAAAGCTGGGAACAGCGACCAGAGGCGCTGCCTCTGGACTCCGCCAAAGGAACACAGTCCCTTTGGAATCCCGTTCATATTCTCAGCAAGTTATTGCGCAAAATTTTGATTTATCACTCAATATAAATACGTGGAACACGCTTTGAGATACCGCATACCACCTCGTATCCGATAGTACCGTACACCTGTGCAAGGTCGTCGGCTGTGATGCGGTCATTGCCGTCAGTGCCGATAAGCGTTACAATATCGCCAGACTTAGCCTCGGGGACGTCGGACACGTCCATCATGAGCTGATCCATGCAGACTCTGCCCACAATCTTACAGCGTTTGCCGTGAACCAGTATTTCGCCCTTTGAGCTGAGCAGACGTGAGTAGCCGTCGGCATAGCCTATAGTTACAGTAGCGATGCGCATTTCGCGGTCAGCAACGAATGTGCGTCCATAGCTTATGCAGTCGCCTTTCTTCACGGTCTTGACATGGGAAATGACCGCTTTCAGCTCCATAAGAGGCTCAAGTCCCTCGGGGATATCAAGGCTCACATCGGGGTGGAGACCGTAGAGTATGATACCTGCACGGGAGAGAGTACTGCGGGAGCTGTTTCTGTAGCATGTAGCCGCACTGTTCATGAAGTGGAGATGTTTCAGCTTTATGCCGCGGCTCACAAGTACGTCGTATGTATCGGTGATGAACTTCTCCTGCATATCCGTATAGGCGATATTGTCGGGAGAATCGCTGTCCGCAACGGCAAAGTGAGTGTATATGCCCTCAACGGAGAGCTTTTCTATCTTCATCATAGCTTCTATCTCAGCGGCGCAGGCTTCGGGAGTATCATGCTTCAGACCTATTCTTCCCATGCCTGTGTCTATTTTGATATGACAGCGGATAGGCTCATTGCTGTTTTTGACCAGTTCAAGAGCATATTCTGTTGACACAACGCCCTGTATGATATTGTACATGGCTATCTCATGGGCGTACTCGGGAGGAGTATATCCCAGTATGAGTATCTCCGACTTGGGAGCAAATTTCCTTACTGCGATAGCTTCGTCAAGATTGGATACAGCAAAGTAGTTGATACCGCACTGCTCGGCGAGACAGCGGACGATATGCTCGTCGCCGTGGCCGTAAGCGTCAGCCTTTACCACCGCCATTATCTCAGTCCCCGTGGAGTTGAGACCTCTTATGATATCAACATTTTTTCTGAGCTGCGGCAGAGATACCTCAGCCCATGCTCTTTTCAGATACGGCTTCATTCCGTTATCCTTCCTTTCTGTCATATGCAAAGTTAAAATTTAATTACAAGTCAAAAAACGTCTTGAAATAAAATATGATGTATGTTATAATTTTAATGTATGATATTTTTGCCGCTATGGGAAATGCTCCATGTATATCTGCGGCATCACATGTATATTTCGGGAAAGCGAGGTGTACTATGCTTTTCTCACTCGATTCTGGAGTTCCTGTGCTTCCTGCTGAGGGATTCAGCGGTGACACAGAGACTGCGGTATGCTTTACAGGACACCGCGAGACCGGTGTTATACCATACAAAAACGAGCCAATATACCAAAGTATAACTACCCGCGCTGTACAGCTCATGCTGTTTCGGTATATAGATATGGCTGTTGAGAGCGGCTACCGCAGCTTCATCAGCGGACTTGCCGTAGGTACAGACCTCTGGGCTGCAAAGTACATTCTTGCCAAGAAACGCTCCGACACAGACATAAAGCTCATAGGCGTAATGCCCTATCTTCGCCACGCCGAGCGTTTTTCCCCTTGGTACAAGGAGATACTTGCCGAGGTGGAGCGGGGTGCGGACGTGCTTCTCACTACCAATACTTCTCCTGCGGTCATTTACGGAAAAAAGGGAGCAGGCGAGAATACCTCCCCCGATGTTTACAGAGACCGTAATTACTTCATGGCAGACCATGCTTCGGCGGTCATTTCCTATTTTAACGAGGGCTCGTTCAAGTCGGGAACGTATCAGACGCTGAACTATGCCGCACGGCAGGGGAAAAAGATACGCCGCTTCGGTCTTGAGGACGTATACGCCCTTATAGATGAGTGCGGACCCGATCTGGAGAGCATACGCCGCAGGCTGGTATTCATGGAAAATGTCTTTGAAATGCCATACTAATAATTATATCACATATTCTTGGAAATGACAAGGCGCGGCGATAAATTTGCTGTGATTTTTTCTTGGACGCGAAAAAGGCAGCGGGGGCACCCCGCTTATATCACATATTCTTGGAAATGACAAGGCGCAAAGCAAATTTTATGTCTGAAGAAATGATTATTTCAACATAACGGGCATTGTTTCACACGCGTTTTTAAACATTGTTGAAAGTTGGCGATATACCGTCAGTGTTGAAATATCAGTCTGTGAAACAATGAGGACTGATATGCTGCAAATGCCTGTATTTCGCCAAATTCGGCTTGCAGAGCTGCCTGAGAAATGAACGCCTGTTCTATTTCAACAGCCTGTTGAATCCTGTGTTTAAACATGCACAGCGCATTCAGATATGTTGAAAATGTGGAAAACTCTGTGGATACACGAAGTTCCGCCAAGTATTTTTAAACTTGCATTTTTGAAAACATTTTTTATTCATTTTATGACGTATATTTTCGGGACGAGTATTATACGGTCAGTTTATATCAGTTCGGGATTTATAAAAAATAAGAGAACGATAAAATAATAACAAGTAAAAAACTGAAGGGAGTCAAACAAAATGGCTAATAAAAAAACAGGACATGTTGCATTACCGTTTCTTGCGACAATATTCATCGGACTTATCGTCGTCGGCGGTATCGCCTATGGTATTTACAGATATTTCGGCTTCGGCAAGGTGGAGCAGCCACCCGAGCCGGTACCGCGCACCAGCGGTCAGATAACTGCCGAGGACAATCATACCATGCTTCTGATACTGGACGTACCCGAGAAGCACAGTCCTCCCACATTTATGCTCATGCGTTCTCTCCCGCTGAAAAAGCGCCTGATATTCGTGGGTATCCCCTCAAACTCCATCGCTCTCGTTGACGGACAGCAGCTGAGCATACTGGACAACTACAGAAACGGCGGACCTGCTTCTGCTGAGGAATTCGTTGAAAAGGTGTTCGACATTGAAGTTGACAAGTACATGAAGTTCGATTCCGCTGCATTCCAGAAGGTCTGTGATATCTTCGGCGGCGTTACGTATTCCGTTAACGCTGACATAGCAGGCTTCAAGAATGACGGCAGCCAGCAATACCTTAACAGCGACCAGATCGAGACTTTCGTAAACTACCTTATGTTCAAGGGCGGAGAGTCCGAGCGTGCAGTTACCGCTTCTGCTGTACTTTCGGCTATGGTGAATCAGGCTGACGGAAAGCGTATCGCTGACAGCTTCGACAACAATTTCAGTATCGTCATAAATATGGTAGAGTCCGACGTTACTGCTGCCGATTATAAGGAGCGCAAGAACGGCATCAAGAACATGTTCGAGTACGGAGCAGCTATTGCAGTGCCCCTTTCACTTGACGGTACAGCCGCAGGTGAGGACTTTATCCCAAGCAGCTCCTTTATCGAGAATGTCAAGGAAAACTATTTCAAGGACTCAAAGGACAGCAAGTCCAAAAAGGGAAATAAGGAAGAGAAATGACGGGAATATTTGATACACACGCTCATTATGCGGACAGTGCCTTTGATGAGGACAGGGAGCAGGTGCTTGCGGAGCTTCCCGAAAAAGGCGTAAAGCTGGTGATGCTGGCAGCGTCGGGACTTGATGATTCTGCCGAGAATTCCCTGCTTTCTCAGAAATACGGCTATGTATACGCAGCCGCAGGAGTCCACCCCGAATCCGTGGACGAGACTACCGACGGTTATCTTGACAGCCTGCGCGAGATGATAGCAGCCAATAATAAGATAAAGGCGGTAGGTGAGATAGGTCTCGACTATCACTACGACGGCTATGACCGTGACCTGCAGATACGCTTTTTCCGCGAGCAGCTGGCATTTGCCAATGAACTGGATATGCCCGTTATTGTTCACAGCAGGGACGCCGTTGAGGACACCGTGGATATACTCAGTGAATACCGTCCCAAGGGCGTAGTTCACTGCTTCAGCGGCTCTGCGGAGACTGCAAAGGAGATACTGAAGCTGGGAATGTATATCGGCTTTACGGGAGTGCTTACCTTCAAAAATGCCAAAAAGGCGCTGAAAGCTCTGGCAGAGGTGCCTATGGACAAGCTTCTCATGGAGACAGACTGTCCCTATATGGCTCCCGAGCCCTTCAGAGGTCGGCGCTGCGACAGCTCAATGATAGCCTATACAGCAGCCAAGGCAGCCGAGATAAAAGGCGTTTCGGTGCAGGAGCTCATTGATATCACCTGCAAAAACGGTATGACCATGTACGGTATAAACTGACAGTGAAGCTGTTTTTGAATTAATAAAAGCGAAAGGAGGAAAACGAGTGTATTACTGCTGCGGAGTAACAGAAAAGGGCGTTATGCCCCATAACGAGGACGCCCTGCTCATTAAGGACAGCGTAATAGATTCGGGTTCTTCCGAGCATGAGCTTGAGGTGCCGTTCATAGCGGCGGTATCCGACGGAGTTTCGGGGGAGCGCTCAGGTGAGCTTGCTTCAAAGATGTGCCTTGAGTATATCCGCGATATGGGCTACAGCGGTGATATGAAGCTTGACGAGGAGCTCCTTGCCATACATAAAAAGCTTGCGGAATACAGCGAGTCCGATCCTGAAATGCACAATATGCAGGCTACTATCTGCGGCATTGCTGTGGACGAGGCGAATAATATACTTACATTCAATGTGGGAGATTCCCGTCTGTACCGTTACCGCGGCGGACGTATCAGGCAGATATCCCGCGACCAGTCACTGGTACAGCTCCTCATCGACGAGGGAGCTATAACCAGCGAGGAGAGAAGCACTCATGTTCACAGGAATATAATCTTCCCCGTACTGGGCAACGTCAAATCCGAACCTCAGATAGATACGGTAAAGCTTGAGGGCGGAATGGAGTACGGCGACCTGCTGCTGCTCTGCACCGACGGACTTTCGGATTATGTGTCGGTGCTGGATATTGAAGAGGTTCTGGAAATGCCCAAGCCTCTGAAAGCAAGGCTGGAGCTTCTGGTGAAAAAGGCTCTTGATAACGGCAGCAAGGATAATATAACAGTGATCGCGGCAGTCTATTATGAGTGATGACAGCTGTTACATAAATGAAAAGGGGAATGTACGTGAGCAAACTAAAAAGCTTATTTATCAGAAGAGCAGATGAGAAAAACAGCTTTAAATCCGATCTGCTGGTCTTGCTGATCTATACGGCAGGAATAATATTTGTGACCTGTTTTCATGAGCTGTGGTTCGACGAGACTCAGGCGTGGCAGATAGCAAAATGTGCTTCGTTCAAGGAGCTCTTCACATATATCCCCCATTATGAGGGACATCCGCCCATGTGGCATCTTTTTCTTTCCATATTTGCCAAAAACGGCGCTCCCGTTGACTTCACGCTGAAAGCCATAAATACTGTTTTTTGCGTCATAGCTATGGCGCTGCTGATATTCCGTTCACCGTTCCCTAAGATAGTACGGTATCTGCTTCCGTTCACGTTCTATTTCTTTTATCAGTACGGAGTGCTGAGCCGTCCCTATTCCATATCAATGATAGCTTTCTTCCTTATGGCTATTGCCTACAAGGATAGAAATGCTCACCCATGGCGGTATATTCTTGCTATGACGCTGCTTTCTCTTTCAACAGCCTTTGGATTGATGATAGCAGGAGGACTTTGCATAGTATGGACATTTGAGATAATCGCTGAGCTTATCCGTAACAAGAAGCTGAAGTTCTTCTGGAAGGATATGCGGTTCTGGTCGCTGTGCTTTATACTGGTCATAGCAGTTGCGGTCATGCTGATGATAATACCTGCGGATAATTGCTATTATATCGGTGCAGATGACGGCTTATCAGTTTTCGACAGAGTGATATTCCTGCCCTTCTATGAATACCTTGCTGCAATGCCCTTTGAGAGCTGGAGCGGCATATTATTGGGAAATTATGATATCAATTCCATTCCTGCCATTGGTATCGTGGAAATAATATGCGGACTTGCCATGTGGGTGGGACTGTCTGCCTTTGCTGTAAAGAATAAGAAGTTCTTCACATTTTTTCTTCCATATCTTATAGTTACAGTTGTCTGGGCATTTAAGTATGTTTCCATCCATCATCTTGGACTTGGAGCTCTTCTGCACATATTCTTGTTCTGGATAATGGCTGAACAGGAGGGGGGCATAGCTGTTCCCGAATTTATGAAGAAGCTGAATTCAAAGGTGACATCGCCGTCTATCAGAAAATTTGTTATCGTTGCAGGTTCTCTCATTTGTCTTGCTCCCGTAGCATACAGCGTTATTGCATCAGTACTTGACATGACCCATGAGGTCGGGCTGACCTGTGTTGCCGATATTATCAAGGAGAATCACCTTGAGGATACCAATATAATGGCAATGTGGGACGTTAAGTATGAGGGCGATGATGATGACGACGATGATGATGAGAAAATTGACAGGTATCTGTTTGCGACTCTTGAGATACCGTCGGCTCATCGTCCAATAAAAGAAAGCAGGACCTATCTTTCAGGTGCATCTGCTATGATACAGCCTTATTTTGATAAAAATATCATTATGAATTTTAATGCGGACTGTCCCGAGGATATGTATATGCACTATCAGTATAAGGAAGATTCCGAGAAGATATACAGTCTCTGGCGCGAAAAGGGACTTCCGGATTTTATAGTCGGCTACTGTCCCATAGACGATGTATATGATGAAAAAACACTTGAGGGCGTAAGGTATCTGCCTGTCAAGATGATAGACTACTGCACGGTCGGTAAGGTATGTGTAAATCATAGCTGTATTTATTTTTATATGCGTGATGACCTTTTTGATGAATATCCTCAGTTTGAATGGATAAACGATCAGACAGGCAATGTTTTTGAGAGAAAGCCGCAGAAAGCGGAATAACGGCTGATAATAAAAGGCTGCACAGATATTCTGTGCAGCCTTTTTTGCGTTCTGCGGGCGAACACTGTTCGTCCCTACAGTGGGTTCATGTTATTTGCGTTGTCAGGCATACACGGGACGTCGAGGACGCCGTCCCCTACGCTCTAAACTCTCAACTGAAAAAGGACAGCCGAAGCTGTCCCTTTTTCATCATGTGAAGTATTTAACGCCGCTTTCGAAGATCTTCTGGTCTTTTTCACCCTGAACGTTCTTGCAGATATAGCTGCCCTTACGCTCGGAGTGTCCCATTTTACCGAATACTCGTCCGTCGGGAGATGTGATTCCCTCGATAGCCTCGATAGAGGTATTGGGATTGTAGCGGATATCCATTGTGGGATTGCCGTCAAGGTCAACGTACTGAGTTGCTATCTGACCGTTGTTTGCAAGCTGCTGAATGAGACTTGCGGGAGCTACGAAGCGTCCCTCGCCGTGTGAGATAGGAACTGTATGGATATCGCCAACCTCGCAGCCATAGAGCCATGGGCTCTTGTTGGAAGCGATTCGTGTATTTACCATCATGGACTGGTGGCGGTTGATAGTATTGAATGTAAGTGTAGGAGCGTCATCAGCCATGTCGATTATCTCGCCGTATGGAACAAGTCCCAGCTTGATAAGTGCCTGGAAGCCGTTGCATATACCAAGCATAAGTCCGTCGCGGTTCTTTAAAAGGTCGTGAACTGCGTCCTTTATCTTGGGGTTGCGGAAGAATGCTGTGATGAACTTACCGCTTCCCTCGGGCTCGTCACCGCCGCTGAAGCCGCCCGGTATCATGATTATCTCGGAGCGTCTTACTGCGCTCTCAAAGTATCTTACGCTCTCCTCGATATCACCTGCGGACAGGTTGCGGATAACTACTACCTCAGCCTTAGCGCCTGCCTTCTCGAAGGCTCTTGCTGTATCATACTCGCAGTTAGTTCCGGGGAATACGGGGATAAGAACTCTCGGCTTAGCTATCTTGGTAGAAGCTGAAAGCTGTATGCGGTTTGGTGAAGAATAGGTCTGGGGAGTTGTATCCGTTGTCTTTATGCGGCAGGGGAATACAGGCTCCAGCTTGCCCTCCCATATCCTCTGGAGGTTGTCAAGGCTGATAGTATAGTCAAGGCAGAGTATCTTGTAATCGGAGATAGTCTTACCGATGATGTTCTCATCGTCCTTGGCGTCGCCCTTGAGCTCAATGATGAATGCGCCGTAGCAGGGCTTGAACAGCTCCTTGCCGCTGAGTCTTGTTGTGAACTCGAAGCCCAGCTTGTTACCGAAGCACATCTTTGCGATACCCTCGGCAAATCCGCCGTAGCCGTTTGTCCATATAGCATTTGCGCGGTCGTCCTTGATTATCTGCTCAACCTTGTCGAAGCAAGCCTTTATGCTGTCGAACTTGGGAAGTCCGTTTGCGTCGTACTCGGGAACTATGGAGATAACAGTGTTTCCTGAGCCCTTGAACTCTGTAGATACTATCTTGTCAGCCATAGCAGTTGATACCGCAAAGGAAACAAGTGTAGGCGGTACGTCGATATTCTCAAATGTACCCGACATGGAGTCCTTACCGCCGATAGAACCGCAGGCAAGCTCCAGCTGAGCCTTGAATGCGCCGAGAAGAGCTGCCATAGGCTTGCCCCAGCGTGCAGGGTCGTTCTGAGTTCTCTCAAAGTACTCCTGGAATGTGAGCCAGCACTTCTTATATGAGCCGCCTGCTGCGACTACCTTAGCGATAGACTCGATAACAGCAAGCATTGAGCCGTGGTAAGGCGACTTCTCGGAAATATCGGGGTTATAGCCCCAGCCCATGAGCGAGCAGGTGTTGGTCTCGCCTGTGAGTACAGGTATCTTGGCAGCCATAGCCTGTGAGGGAGTCATCTGGTATACTCCGCCGAATGGCATAAGTACTGTGCCTGCGCCGATCGTGGAGTCGAACTTCTCGATAAGTCCCTTCTGTGAGCATACATTGAGGTTTGACATGAGCTGAGTCCATGACTCTGCGCTGTCTGTTACGTTCTCGTCTTCAAGAAGCACAGGAGCTTCTACCTCGATGTCTGTATACTTTGGAGCACCGTTGGAGTTGAGGAACTCACGGGACAGGTCAACGATAGTGTTGCCGTTCCATACCATTTTTAGGCGGGGTTCTTCAACAACATCAGCAACGAGGGTAGCTTCAAGGTTCTCCTTGGAAGCCTCCTCCATGAATTTGTCAAGGTCTTCGGGCGCAATGACAACTGCCATTCTCTCCTGAGACTCGGAAATAGCTATCTCGGTACCGTCAAGTCCGTCGTACTTCTTGGGTACTGCATTGAGGTTGATAACGAGACCGTCAGTAAGCTCACCGATAGCAACTGAAACGCCGCCTGCACCGAAGTCGTTGCAGCGCTTTATCATCTTTGTTACCTCGGGATTGCGGAAGAGTCTCTGGAGCTTTCTCTCCTCGGGAGGATTACCCTTCTGTACCTCTGCACCGCAGTGTTCGAGAGATTCAAGTGTGTGTGACTTTGACGAGCCAGTAGCACCGCCGCAGCCGTCGCGTCCTGTCTTGCCGCCCAGAAGAATAACGATATCTCCGGGAACAGGTCTCTCTCTGCGGATATTCTCAGCAGGAGCAGCGCCCAGAACTGCGCCTATCTCCATACGCTTTGCAACGTAGCCCGGGTGGTATACCTCAGCAACATGACCTGTAGCAAGACCTATCTGGTTGCCGTATGAGCTGTAGCCGTTGGCAGCACCGAGAGTTATCTTTCTCTGTGGGAGCTTGCCTGCGATAGTGTCCTCAACTGGTACGAGAGGATTAGCCGCACCTGTTACACGCATAGCCTGATATACATATGAACGTCCAGAAAGGGGGTCTCTGATAGCGCCGCCGAGGCAGGTAGCCGCACCGCCGAAAGGCTCTATCTCTGTTGGGTGGTTGTGGGTCTCATTCTTGAACATGAGAATCCAGTCCTCGAGCTCACCGTCGATGTCCACCTTTATCTTTACGGAACAAGCATTTATCTCCTCGCTCTCGTCAAGGTCGGGGAGCTTTCCGTCTGCTTTCAGCTTCTTTGCTGCAAGGGTAGCAAGATCCATAAGGGTCATGGGCTTGTCCGTTCTGCCCAGCTCCTTGCGTACATTAACATACATATCGTATGTATCTTTTATATAAGGAGTATTTATCTTTACGTTTTCTATATTTGTGAGGAATGTGGTATGACGGCAGTGGTCAGACCAGTAGGTATCTATCATGCGGATCTCGGTGATAGTGGGGTTGCGCTTTTCCTCGTTGCGGAAATAGTCCTGACAGAACTTGATATCATCGTAGTCCATGGCAAGACCGAACTTGTCCACAAATGCGTGAAGTCCGAATGCATTGAGGTTGATGAAGCCCTCAAGCTCCTCAACAGTAGTTGGGATATCGTAATTTGTATCGAGAGTCTTTACAGTCTCCAGTGAAGCCTCGCGGCTCTCAACAGGGTTGATGATATAGGATTTCAGCTTAGCGAAGTCCTCATCACTGATGATACCCGAGATTATGTAAACTCTTGCGTTTCTCACGCGGCAGCGCTCTCCCTGACGGAGTATCTGGATACACTGCTCACAGCTGTCGGCTCTCTGGTCGAACTGTCCGGGGAGGTACTCAACAGCGAAAACGCGGTCTGTATCGCTTACCCGGGGAAGGTCGTCGTATACCACGTCAACGGCAGGCTCTGAGAAAACGGTGCTTACAGCAGCCTTGAAATCCTCCTCGCTGAGCTTATCTGCGTCGTATCTGTTGAGGATACGGACACCCGAAATGTTAAGTCTGAGTGCAGTTTTTATATCGCTGAGCACAGACTGAGCTTCTACTGCAAATTCAGGCTTTTTTTCAACGTAAATTCTGAATACGGACATAATTCAGTCTCCCTTCAAATAATTCATAGTGCGCATTGATAATTCATCATAGTAATTGAGAATTGAGAATTTAGAATTGAGAATGAATGTGTCCGCTATGCGGACTGATTTAAATAATATCGCGTAAGCGATACCATAATTCTACATTCTCCATTTTCAATTCTCCATTCAGCGAACCACCAAGCCGTTAAAATAATTACGCATTAATAAACGTCCCCGACAGGTCTGCCTAAACAGAAGTCGTGACCATACTCTTCTATTATAACACTAATTATCCGATTACGCAAACTTTTTTCTGGATTTTTTCGAGAAATTTTTATTAATGTATAGTCAGGTGCGTATCCGCGGTGAAATTCTGTAGAATTTTCACGTTCAAACAGCACTGGCACTGTCTTTCCCACCTGTGACCGCAGGTACTTTTCCCTTGTCTCGTCAGCTGCCGCGGTCATTTCGTTCCAGCGCTGTGTCTTGACGCTCTCGGGCACCTGTCCCGTCATTTTGTCCGCCCTTGTGCCCTTTCTCAGCGAATAGCGGAACACATGCACCTTTGCAAAGCCTATTTTGCGTATGAACTTAACTGACTCGGCGTGGTCTGCGTCGGTCTCCTGTGGGAATCCCACCATTACGTCCGTAGTAAAGGAGCAGTCGGGGAATATCCCGCGTATACGCTCCGTCAGAGCAAGGTACTCCGCGGCGGTGTACTTGCGGTTCATGGCTCTCAGCGTCCCCTCGCAGCCGCTTTGCAGTGACAAATGGAACTGTGGACAAAACTGGGGCAGGGCTTTCAGCCTTTGCAGCAGCTCCGCCGACATCATCTCGGGCTCTAAGGAGCCAAGCCTTATGCGCTCTATGCCTGTGGTCTCCGCGCATATCTCGGCGGCGTCAGCAAGGTCAAGCCCCCACTCTCTGCCGTAGAATGCAAGGTTTATGCCTGACAGAACTATCTCCTTGACGCCGTTTTCGGCGATAGCTCTTATCTCCTCACGAAGCACGTCCATAGGCTTGGAACGGCAGCGTCCTCTCGCAAATGGTATCATACAGTATGAACAGAACTGGTCACAGCCGTCCTGTATCTTCACGAAAGCACGAGTGTTGCTGTCAAAACGGGTGCACTGCAGGGGCTCAAACTTGTCCTCGGAGCTGTAGTCCGACAGCTCCACCACACGGGAGCGATTCTCAAGGCAGTTCCCCACAAGCTCAACAATGCGTGCACGTGACTTTGTGCCTGCGATTATATCCGCTTCGGGGAGCTTAGCCGCTTCATCGCGGTTAGCCTGCGGATAGCAGCCTGTCAGCGCTATGACGGCATCGGGCAGAGCCGCCCTTGATTTTCTCAGAGCCGTCAGTGCACGGCTGTCTCCCGAGGAAGTCACGGTGCAGGAATTGATGACCACAGCGTCAGCTTCCGATAATTCTTCGGTTATTTCATAGCCTGCCTCACGGAAAAGGGACTTCATGCACTCGGTCTCATAGTGGTTGACTTTACAGCCAAACGTTATAAAATTTATTTTATACATAATTCGTCCTCAAACTCATATATCTTGCAGTATTCATCATGTAAGATGTGCACAATTTTACGCAAAGCATTTTATGCACACTAAATATAAATATCGCTATCAATAAAAAAAATCTCTGCTTACTCAATCAATTATACCAAATTGACGAAAATGTGTCAAACTCCTTGACACTGCCTGTTTTTAATGGTATTATGTATTTGCGGAAACGGAAAAGCCGCAGAAAAAGAAATAAACGAGCAAAAACACATCAAACAGGAGGTATTAAGCATGACAAAAACAACTGTTAATCTTCAGGCAATCAACGACGTAAAGGAATTCGTCAACATCGTTATGAAGTACGACTTCGATATTGACCTTGTTTCAGGCAGATACGCTATTGACGCCAAGTCTATCATGGGTATCTTCAGCCTTGACCTCTCTAAACCCATTCAGCTCAACGCACACACAGACAATGCAGACGCATTTCTCAAAGAGATCGACAAGTTCATCGTAAAGTAAGATTTAACATAACACACAAAGCAAAAGGGGATATGTTCCATACGGAATGTATCCCTTTTTTCTATTTCAATGCATAATTCATAATGCGTAATGCGTAATTGTAAGGGCGCACAATGTGCGCCCGCAAGTCATAATTGAAATATCATGGGCGCTCGGAAAACGCCCCTACAAGCTAACGGCTAAAGGCTCGGGCGGATAATATCCGCCCCTACACTACTGTCTATCATAGTAGCTCTTGCCGCCGTTGGGGCGGAAGTAGGTCCTGATATAGCCGTCCTTGGAAAGTATGACGAACTCGTTGGTATCCTCGATATAGTACACTCCGTCGCCGTCCTCGGCTTCGGTCTTGTGGAGAGCTTCCTTATTGTTTATGACATCGCTGGCGCCCTTTTCATAGTCTGCCGCGGAGCTATAATCGAAATCGTCCTTGAACTCCGAACCGTGCTTCTCAAAGTGCTCGTTAAGGAGCTTTTTGCTGCGGAAACGGTACTCCACATATGTGCCGTCGTCAAGGTCGAATACCGCAGTTGTGGTAGTCTCGGCAGCAGCTTCGGTGGTGGTGGTCTTTTTCTGAGATTTATTCTTTTTTGTTGTAGTCTTTGTGGTCTTTGCTTTTTTAGCAGTTGTAGCTGGAGCAGTGGTGGTCTGCGTCTTTATGGTCCAGTCCTGTATCTCCACAGCAGTAGTCACGGGTTCGCTGCGGCGGCTTTCAATATAGCTTTCGTTATGGTCGGTACAGCCCATGAGCATTGAAGCTCCCAGCATAACTGCCGATACTGCGGCAAATATTCTTCTTTTTTTCATGTGAATTCTCCTTTCGCGCGGAGCCCGCGCTGCTTTGCCACGTTGGCGCTCATAAACTCGCTCACTTTTATAAAAAACGTTTATTGTACATCGCTTACAGCACAATACAGATAAATATCCTTCTACATCACATTATACAGCAACATTTTACAAATATCAAGTTACGAATAATTACAAAACAGCAAAGATCCCGAGGAATCGCTCCTCGGGATCTATTTAACTCGATGTACGAACTTCTCTTATATCATAGCTGAGTTCGTAGCTGTCGTCAGCACACTTGCTGTAAAAGCTGCTGACGATACGGCTCGCAACAAGATGTCCGCCCTCGTCATCTGCTCCGATGAGAAGAATAACTACGCGGTCGTCTCCGCAAACCGACGACATATCGCCTCGTCTCAGGCATTTGCGCACCGACTCGGCAAGTATGCCTATTGTCTGCCTGTTTTCGGCAGCTGTTTTATCACCGATGTGATCGAGCTTCATTACAAGCATCTGTGCATTCTTCTGTGTACGCTCAAGGACTCTCAGTACAAAGCGGAATATATTGGTGAAATCAACGGAGCGGACGCAGTACGCACCCGAATCGCCGTCATTTATCTCCATTATACTGTCAATATTCATCATGTGCTCGGAGTTCTCACGCAGAGAGACTGCGGAAATACCGCGAAGTCTGCGAATGAGGAGCTGACCGCTTATGGGCAGTCTTATCACATCGTCAAAGCCCATTCCCAGAAGTATCTCCTGATTCTCGCAGCTGCACTCGGAGGTCACAGCTGCCACGGGGACGTCTCTGAAGCGTTCATATGTCTGAATATCGGCGATGACCGTGCCTATGGCTCCGCCGCAGTACTCCTCGGACACAAGAAAGATATCACATTGTTTCAGTTCATTCACATCGGAAGCTATGGTGTATTCAAATTCCTCGCCTATGGTTTTTTCCCAGAATCCACACTTATTAGCGCTGTCGATGATTCCAGCCTTCATAGCTTCGCCTCCTTGTTCAAAAAAAGTTCATATCTATTATATCATACAGGGAGGAAAGTATCAAGTATTTTTTACAACAAATTTTCAGCAGAATTTTTGGCATTTAAATCATAATTTACGTTTGTAGGGGCGGATATTATCCGCCCGAAATGTAGGGGACGGCGTCTCGACGTCCCGTTTGGTAGGGACGTTTTCCGAAAAACATTAAGGGACGCCCTCTCTTGCAGGGCCCCCTAATCGGGTCCGTCCCCTCTGTCGCGCTGCGACATCTCCCCACCCCGTGGGGAGTCACCCTCTCCCGAAAACAATTCACTGGATTGTTTTCGGGATTCACCCTTGCGGTGACTCCCTGTAGTACAGGGAGATGCCCGAAGGGCAGAGGGTCGTCGCTCCTGTTAGGAGCGCCTTCGTAAAGTTTCGCTGTTCTTTAAAAGCTGGGAACAGCGACCAGAGGCGCTGCCTCTGACCTTACTGGTACGTCCCCTCTGTCGCTACGCGACATCTCCCCATCTTATGGGGAGTCACTCTGCCAAAGGAACACAGTCCCTTTGGAATCCCGTTCATATCCTCAGGAAGTTATTACGTTAAATTATTATTTATCATCATCGATAAATTCCAGTATATCTCCCGGCTGACAGCCCAGAGCCTTACAGATAGCATTCAGCGTGGAAAAGCGTATGGCGCTTACTTTTCCCGTTTTCAGCTTGGACAGATTAACGTTGCTGACTCCCACACGGTCGCTGAGCTCGTTAAGGCTCATCTTCCTGTCCGCCATTACGCGGTCAAGTCTTAAAATTATTGACATACAGGCTCACCTCATAACGTCTCGTCGGATTCTGTCTGGAGAAGCCTGCCGTAGCGCATTATCTCCGCAAAGAACAGGAAAAGAACTGCTATGAATATGGAACCTGTGCCCATAACTCCTGTTTTCAGTATCCCGAGCTCACTGAGCTGAAAAAACGTAGGGAGCATGGCTTTTACGAAAAAAACGCCTGCTATACCTCTGACAGCCCATACATTACCGCGTGTAAAAGGTCTGCCGCTTCTGAATATCCTGAAGAAAATCAGTGCAGCGAGAATAAGTATTGCGGCATATAAACAATATGATACTATATTCTTTGCGAGGATATTTTTCATGTTTTCGCAGGATTTTGTGTTATTATAATACCATACTCCTGCCGATACGCTTGAAATTGCTCCCAAAACCGATAATATCATTATCACAAGACTGCTGTTTTTTATTATTGATATATTTTTATTTATCATATTTATCTCTCCTTTGTTCTTATAAGGTCTCGTCGGACTGCTGCTGTAAGTCCTTTCCGTAGCGGAATACCAGTGAAAAGCTGTACATGATAAGGCCTGCCAGCCAGAACAGGTCTAAGCTTATCCTGCCGTTGGCAAGGTATATGAACAGTATTTTCGATATTTCTGTTGCTATGAAGTATATGCCCAGATTTCTCACGTAGTCTGCCGTTTTATTTGTGAACGGCGTCCTGTTTCTGCTCAGGGTGTACATTACCTGCAATGCCGAGACAAAGGCGCCTATTACTGACGCTATAAGGACAGCGATCGCGATCAGTCCCAGTGCTGCTTTCCAGAACGGCTGCTCCTTTGCCTGCATGATTATCTGTGTGTTTGAACCGCTGTCAGGCAGGAGGTTCAGAACATTCAGCAGCAGATATACTGCCATTGCGCATACGATAACCTTGCTTACTCTTTTTATTTTCTTGGTCAGCTTCTCGTTCTCCATAAACATTCTCCTTTGCTGTATTATTTTTCGGAGCTGTTCTCCGTCTGTGAGTACATAATACCACAGAGATTAATGTTTGTCAATGTATTTTTAACGTTTATCGTTAAATATTGTATGTTTGAACATAAACAGGCACAGCTTTGAAACTTCATCTTGTACAGTTTACACGATAAAAATTTATCGTTAAACATTAAAACACAAATGCGTCGCACATGAATTTCTGGCATTTTTCACAGTTATATTATAGACATCAGCGCCGAAATGTGATATAATAATAGTAAGATAAATCATAATTTACGTTTGTAGGGGCGGTGACTCCCTGTAGTACAGGGAGATGTCAGCGTAGCTGACAGAGGGTCGCGGCTCCTGTTGGGAGATTATCCGCCCGAAATGTAGGGGACGGCGTCTCGACGTCCCGTTTGGTAGGGACGTTTTCCGAAAAACATTAAGGGACGCCCTCTCTTGCAGGGCCCCCTAATCGGGTCCGTCCCCTCTGTCGCGCTGCGACATCTCCCCATCTTATGGGGAGTCACTCTGCCAAAGGAACACAGTCCCTTTGGAATCCCGTTCATATCCTCAGGAAGTTATTACGTTAAATTATGATTTACAAAAGGAGGAAATTCAATGAAAATGACTTTTATCGGCGCTACCCATGAAGTTACGGGCAGCTGTACTTATATAGAAGCCTGCGGCAAAAAGTTCCTCGTGGACTTCGGTATGCAGCAGGGCGAGGACATATTCGAGAACGTTCAGATACCTGTGTCTCCATCAAATATCGACTTCGTTCTCCTTACTCACGCACATATCGACCACTCTGGACTTCTTCCGCTGCTGTATTCGGGAGGCTTTCAGGGCGAGATTCACGCTACGGAGGCTACTTCAAACCTCTGCTCCGTAATGCTCCGCGACAGTGCCCACATTCAGGAATTTGAAGCGGAATGGCGAAGCCGTAAGGCTGCAAGACGAGGCGAGCCCGACTATGAGCCCCTTTACACAATGGACGACGCTATCGGAGCTATCGAGCTCTTCGTGCCTCACCATTACGAACAGGAATTTGAGGTATGTGAGGGAGTTAAGGTGCTATTCCGCGACGCAGGTCATCTTCTGGGCTCGTCAAGTATACTCCTCACCATTACCGAGGACGGCGTTACCAAGACTATTGCATTTTCAGGCGATATCGGCAACACCTATCAGCCCCTTATCCGCGACCCTCAGTACATCGAAGCTGCCGACTACGTGGTTATGGAGTCCACCTACGGAAACCGTATCCACGATCGTCCCACGGACTACACTTCATCTCTTGCAAAGGTATTGCAGGAGACCTTTGACCGCGGCGGCAGCGTTATTATCCCGTCCTTTGCAGTGGGCAGAACTCAGGAAATGCTCTACTTTATCCGCCATATCAAGTCCGAGGGACTTGTGAAAAGGCACGACGGCTTTCCTGTTTACGTGGACAGCCCCCTTGCCAACGAGGCTACGAATATATTCATCAGCAACCGCGAAAGCTGCTACGATGAGGAGGCTCTCTCCTTTGTGCGTCAGGGCATAAACCCTATCAGCTTCGATGACCTTATCAGAACTGTCAGCAGCGACGACTCCCGTGCTATCAACGATGACCCACGTCCAAAGGTCATTATCTCTGCCAGCGGTATGTGCGAGGCAGGCCGTATCAAGCACCACCTCAAGCACAACCTGTGGCGAAAAGAGAATACCATTCTCTTTGTCGGCTATCAGGCAGGAAATACTCTCGGACGTGCCCTTGTTGACGGCGCTAAGCGCGTAAAGCTCTTCGGCGAAACAGTAAAGGTAGCCGCCAAGATAACACAGCTTCCCGGTATCAGCGGTCACGCCGACCTTAACGGTCTTCTTGCGTGGGCTAAGTCAGTCTCGGGAGTACAGCGCTTCTTCATCAACCATGGTGAAGCCAGCTCCGCAGAGAGCTTCGCCCAGAGGCTCCGTGATGAGCTGGGGGCTGAGGTATACGTTCCATACAGCGGTGCGGAGTTCGATATTGCCGAGAATACTGTCACTATCGATGCCGAGCCTATCCCGATACCCAAGAAGCGCAACAGCGCAAACTTCAACATCACCTACAGCGACCTCGTTGCCGCTTCCGACCGCCTTGCAGCTCTTATCAGGGACTCCGACGGCAGGACGAATGCGGATATGCGCCAGCTCACAGAAGCTATCCACAAGCTCTGTGACGAGTGGAAATTACCGTAAATATGAAAAAAGGACAGCTTCGGCTGTCTTTTTTCTGAAATGTGCTTTTTTTGATTGATCTGAGGAGCTTTTAACAAATTTTGGCTTGTCACATTTTGAGCAGCGGTGATATAATAAATATATCATCATAATTTAAGGAGGATATTTTATGAGAATGACTAAGCTTTTAGCCGCTGCTATGGCTATAATACTTGTCGGCGGCTCGATGAATTATACACCGGATAACTCCGCAGGCAGTTTTTTTGCGGCTAACGCAGCAGCAGCTACAACCGCCGCGGACTTGAACCTTAAAGGAATTTTTTCAAAAAACGATTACTACGAATTTAAACAGGGAAGCGACAATAACTCCTTCATTTTCAGCATTGAACTGTACGATGACCGCGGAACATCTGCAAAGCTCCTTAAATTCCGTGAACAGATCAAGGAATTTGAATACGACTTCGTATTTGATGATAAAAATGTTGTCGTACAGAAGAAAGAACTCTGCAATTTAGGAGACTTCTATTCTGTTCAGGCAAAGCTGAAATTCCCCGAAAACACTCCTTTGCGCGAATACGGCTTTAAGATCGTTGTAACAAAAGCTATTGATAAAAACGGCAAAGACGTTACGTCTAAATTCGTTACATATAACGGCAAATATTCCATACTGGACAAAAACGGTAATGATACGGGAAGACCCGATCCCGAAGTTGAAATAGTAAACATGACCATGATGAGTATAAGCAGAGGAGGCGGCACCACCGCAGGCCTTGCATATAACGAAAGACTGCTGACCGACAAAGGATATTATGTAACAGGCAATATCAACGGCAAAGATCATTATTTCAAGGAATTTGACTATGACGTGGAGCTTGATGACCCCAAAGCTGTGATACTTGAAAAGAAATTGTCAGCTGAGCCGCAGAGTCAAGGCGGTTATTTCTTCTATCCGACAGTTAAGATAAAGATACCCGATGATTCAGCTGTTGGAAATCACGAATGTAAGATAACCATAAAAAAAGCCATTGATCTCAACGGCAAAGATGTTACAAATAAACTCCTCTCCAACACATTATTTTATTATTATACAGTAAAAAGCAATGAAGGCACAACGCCCGCAACAACAGGCAAGCCTTCAAAGGGCGATCCCAACAGCGACGGCAAGATTAACGCTATCGATGCTTCAGACGTCCTTAATGTCTATGCAAAGCTCGCTACAAACAAAACTCAGCCTACAAAAGACGAGCTTGCTTGCTGCGACGTTAATAACGACGGAAAGGTAAACGCTGTTGACGCTTCATATGTTCTCTCTTACTATGCGTACACACAGACAGGCAGAACAGATTCCTTTGCAGATTATATGAAAAATCATTAACATATTATCAGGGACGGCTATATGCCGTCCTTTTTTTGCAAAAATCCGCCATAATCTACTAAAAATGAATTTGTCCTACCTATTTTTATGGCTTTTGACGAATATTTCACAAACCTTAAAAATTTCGCTTTTATATATTGACTTATTTTGTCCAAAGGAGTATAATTTATATTGTATTGCAAATACTACTTATTTTATAATATATTAACTTGGAGGTTTTTAACATGAGCAGAGTTTATAACTTCAGTGCAGGTCCTGCTGTTCTTCCCGAGGAAGTTCTCAAGGAATGCGCAGAGGAAATGATGGACTACAAGGGCTGCGGTATGTCCGTAATGGAGATGTCTCACCGTTCAAAGGTTTATGATGAGATAATCAAGGAAGCAGAGAAGGATCTCCGCGACCTTATGAATATCCCCGACAACTACAAGGTCATCTTCGTACAGGGCGGCGCTTCTCTTGTTTTCGCAGGCGTTCCCATGAACCTTATGAAGAAGGGCAAGGCTGCTTATATCATCACAGGTCAGTGGGCTAAGAAGGCTGCACAGGAAGCTGAGAAGTACGGCGAGGTAGTTAAGGTAGCTTCTTCTGCTGACAAGACCTTCTCTTATATCCCTGATTGCTCAGACCTTGATATTCCCGACGATGTTGACTACGTTTACATCTGCGAGAACAACACTATCTACGGTACAAAGTTCTGGGAGCTCCCCAACACAAAGGGTCACGAGCTTGTTGCTGACGTAAGCTCATGCTTCCTCTCAGAGCCTGTTGACGTAACTAAGTACGGCGTTATCTACGGCGGCGTTCAGAAGAACGTTGGTCCTTCAGGCGTTCAGATCATCATCGTTCGTGAGGACCTCATCGCTGACGGTCCCGCACTCAAGTGCACTCCTACAATGATGGACTGGAAGATCCAGTCTGATAACGAGTCTCTCTACAACACACCTCCATGCTACGGCATCTATGTTTGCGGCAAGGTATTCAAGTGGATCAAGAAGATGGGCGGTCTCGAGGCTATGAAGGCTCACAACGAGAAGAAGGCTAAGATCCTCTATGATTTCCTCGACAGCAGCAAGATGTTCAAAGGCACAGTTGAGAAGAAGGACCGCTCACTCATGAACGTTCCTTTCATCACAGGCAATGAGGAGCTTGACAAGAAGTTCGTTGCCGAGTCAAAGGCAGCAGGCTTTGAGAACCTCAAGGGCCACAGAACTGTTGGCGGTATGAGAGCTTCTATCTACAACGCTATGCCTATCGAGGGCGTTGAGAAGCTGGTTGCTTTCATGAAGAAGTTCGAGGAAGAAAACTCCTGACATTTCAAATTCTGAATTCGGAATTGTTTCAAAGCTTTAAGCTCTAATAAATAGGAAAGAGGTTTACTGAAATGTACAAGATCCAGACATTAAACAAGATATCAGCTATCGGCACAGATATTTTTGACAAGAGCAAGTACTCAGTAGCAGACGAGGTAGCTAATCCCGACGCTATCATGGTTCGTTCGGCTAAGATGCACGACATGCAGTTCGGCGACAATCTCCTCGCTATCGCTCGTGCAGGCGCAGGCGTAAACAATATCCCTGTTGAGCGCTGCGCACAGGAGGGTATCTGCGTATTCAATACTCCGGGCGCTAACTCAAACGCTGTTAAGGAGCTTGCTATCTGCGCACTTCTCCTTGCTTCAAGAAAGATCGTTGAGGCTGCTTCATGGGCTGCTTCACTGAAGGGCACACCTGATGCTCCCAAGACTGTTGAGGGCGGCAAGTCCAAGTTCGCAGGTCCTGAGATCGCAGGCAAGACTCTCGGTATCATCGGTCTCGGCGCTATCGGCGGCAAGATCGCTAACGCTGCTGAGTCTCTCGGCATGAAGGTAATCGGCTATGACCCATTCCTTTCAGTCGGCGCTGCTCTCCACCTTGAGCCTTCTGTAAAGATCGTTACAGATATCAACGATATCTACGCTAACAGCGACTACATAACGATTCATATGCCTTACACTCCTCAGACAAAGAACACTATCGATGCTGAGCAGATCGCTATGATGAAGGACGGCGTTCGTCTTATCAACTTAGCAAGAGGCGAGCTCATCAACAGCGAGGCTGTTGTAAAGGCTATCGCTGAGGGCAAGGTAGCTAAGTACGTTACAGACTTTGCTGACGATGTAGTTCTCGGCGTTGAGGACGTTATCGTTCTCCCTCACCTCGGAGCTTCTACTCCCGAGAGCGAGGACAACTGTGCTGTTATGGCTGCCGAGGAGCTTATCGAGTACCTCGAGAACGGCAACATCAAGAACAGTGTAAACCTTCCTAACGCTTCAATGAACGCAGTAGGCACAAAGGTTTGCATTATCCACAAGAACGTTCCTACAACTATTGCTTCTATCACATCAGTAGTAGGCAACGAGGGCATCAACATCGAGAACATGGTAAACGCTTCCAAGAAGGATTTTGCTTACACAATGCTCGACGTTACAAGCGATGTACCTCCTGCAGTTGAGGGCAAGATCAACGCAGTTGACGGCGTTATCAGAGTAAGAGTTATCAGATAAGATACAATCATAAATAATTACGGCGCTTCCGTTGTTTCGGGAGCGCCGTTTCTCTTTTAAGTGAGTAGTGCGTAGTGAGTAGAAAGTAGAAAGTAGAATTGTAGGGGCGAACAGTGTTCGCCCGTGTCATGATTGATGTTATGCATTTGCGGGCGCACAGTGTGCGCCCCTACAAGCTAACAGCTAATGGCTAAAGGCTAACAGCTCGGGCGGATAATCTCCTAACAGGGGCTGATGCCCACATCAGCCCGACATAATAAGCACAAACCGCGGGGCGATGCAGGCATCGCCCCTACTACTCTCTACTTTCTACTCACTACTTACTAAAAACAAAAGCCATAATATCAGCTGAATGTGCTCAGAGATATTATGGCTTATATTTTTATATCGGTTTATGCTTACTTAACTCTTGTAAGAGTCTCTGTAGACTTTGCGTCCTTGAGTTCAAGTGTGTCGCCGTCTACCTTGAATTCAGCCTTTGCCTCTTTGCCGTCACCGCCGTCGAGGAAGCCTGAGAAGCCTGAAACTGTAAGCTTCTTGCCGCTTGTTGTGTAAGTAAAGAGATCGTTGAATACGACCTCGCTCTTAGAACCGTCAAAGTCGATAGTGATGTCAAGGTCGTCCTTATTGAAGGAAGAACCGCCCTGATTCTCCATACCCTGAACGATGCTGTCGTAGAGGATACCGCTCTTCAGAGAATACTTTCCGTCGTAGCCTGTTTTGCTCTCAAGCTTTGTGAGACCGATCATTTCATTTCCCATAACGTCAACTGTAAGAGTATCTCCGCTCTCCTTGATATAGTCCTTTGAGAGAGTAGTCTCGCTTACGACAAGTCCGTCATCGCTGAAATGGAGCAGACTTGATGTATCAAGATATACAGAGCCCTTGCCGTTGTCTGAGAAAATGATGCCGCCGCCCTCAACACCTGCGCCTGCATTGCTGAGATCGCTCATAGCCCATTTGCCTATGATCTTTTCGCCGCTCTTTGCGGAGCTTCCGCATGAAGCGAGTGCACATACTGCCAGTGAGCATACTGTTATAGATGTAATAACCTTTTTCATAAAAACCTCCATGAAAGTGAGTGCTGTACACACAAGGTGAACAGCGATATATGATGTATACGATTATCCTTCACCCCTGTCAGAGCTTTCCAAGCACTGACATTACACATTATATCACGTATGTTCCCATATTGCAAGCAATTCGGTGAAAAGTTATCGAAATGTAATCATTTCCTGCTACAATACAAGCAAAAGTAGTTCATTTGCACAGAAAAAAGCCTGCTTTTCCTTGACACAGCCGTTTATTAATGTTAGAATTAAGGCATGATAACAGGAAAGGTCGGTATATCAATGAATAAGATATGTTCTTTTGCGGCAGCTGCTGTGCTGCTGCTTTCGATACCCGCGTCTGTATATGCAGACAGCAGCATAGATATGGACTACAACAGCGACGGTGCTGTGAATATATTCGACATGGTAGAGGCTCGCAAAGGCGGAGCTTCCGCCGCAGAGCTGAAAAGACTCGGCGATTTTATTCTCGGCAAAGGTGATGCACGGCCTGCTGAGGAGGGCTATACTCTCCTGTGGAGCGATGAATTTGACGGCACTGCCCTTGATATGGAGAAGTGGTCATACGAGCTGGGCAACTGGAAGCTGGACGACAGCGGCAACTATGTCACAGGGGGCTGGGGCAACAACGAGCAGGAGTTCTACACCTCACAGAATACCACAGTCAATGACGGCGTTCTCACTATAGCCGCAAAGAAAGAGAACTGGACAGACGAGAAGCAGGGCAGCTACGAGTATACCTCCGCAAGACTCAGCACTCAGCACAAGTTCTCGGTATGCGGCGGAAAAATAGAAGTAAAGGCTCGCTGCGACTCGGGCAAGTCCCTGTGGCCTGCAATATGGATGCTCCCCGAGGACAGCGCCTACGGCGGCTGGGCTTCATCGGGTGAAATAGACATTATGGAGGGCTGGGGCAGCACCCCCGAAAAGATATGCGGTACTGTACATTTCGGCGGGGCATGGCCCAATAACAAGTACCTCACCAAGGACTACTTTTTCGCAGACGGCGACGGCACTCAGAACTGGCATACCTACAGCATAGAGTGGGAAAGCGGCGAGATACGCTGGTACGTGGACGGTAAGCTCTACAGCACTCAGACAGACTGGTATTCCGAGGGCTTTGAGTACCCTGCGCCCTTTGACCAGAACTTCTATATCATACTCAACCTTGCAGTTGGCGGAGCCTTTGACGGCATCGACGGAGTTCACGCAGACCCCAGCATTTTCGCAGACGGCAGCAAGAACTTCGATATAGACTACGTCCGCGTATACAAAAAGGACGGCAGCGATTTTGCTCCCACGGAGATGAGCTCCCTCACTCTGGATAATTACATCGAGGGCGCAGAAGCCACAGTCAGCAATAAATCTGGCTGCACCACTGTCAATATAACAAATGCGGGAGAGCTGGAATACGCAGTAATGGGACTGCTCCGCGGCAGAGAGGTCAAAGCAGGGGAAAAGCACACCCTTGAATTCGACGTGAGCTCCACAGCCGAGAGAAGCATGGTGGTCACAGTGGAGGACAGCTCCTATACTCGCTATCTTGATGAAAAGCTGACGGTTACACCCGAGAAGAAGCACTACAGCTTCGATGTGACATTCGGGCAGGATATGTCGGCGGATATAAAGTTCCAGCTTGGAAACATCGACGGAGCTTCCGCCCTCGGCGCCCATGAGGTAACACTGTACGATATAAAATGGTCATAGCAGTGTAGGGGCGGATATTATCTGCCCGCGAGTGATCAGTTATTAGTGCATAGTGATTAGATCTGCAGGGCGCCGTTTCGGCGCCCGTAGGTCACGATGAAAACTGGATTTTCCGTTTGTAGGGGATCCATTTTTGCGTTAAGTCTGGTAAAAAAACTTGAATCTTAAAATAGCTTTTCTTGTGATTGCTGTTGGATTTTGTCACAAAGTAAGGTGCGCAGCGTTATTGTTTTTTGGCTATACTTGACATTTTGACTGAAATGATTTAAAATAATTATGACAGTAAACAAATTTTTAATAAATCCATGCTGTTTTTGCTTGTGTACAATTTGTCAGTCTCATAATAGGCATTTGAGAATAAGATAAAGAAATAATCTGTTCTTTTAACGGGAGGAAAACTTATGCAGATTGATTATAAGTCAGGAAAAAATATATATGTTTATGCTGTAACTGCTTTTTTTACGGTAGTTATCATTTTTATATACAGTATGTTATGTCCATACATTTCAGATGATTGGCACTTTTTTTTCGTTTGGGATGCTTTTTACCCTCACAATAATACGCAACGTGTCCGTTCATTAGGGGATATTATTACTTCTATGCAAAACTATTATAATCTCAGCGGTGGAAGAGTGATCCCACATTTTCTTACCTATTGCTTTTTGACTGTTAACAAGAATATCTATAATGTATGCAATTCACTGATGTATCCTTTTTTATGCTGGTTTTTATATCGAATTACAAGAGAACTTTCGGGTTCAAAAAACAAATGGCTGTATCCAATCATTACATTGATGACATTTTTTTTCTGTTTCGCATTTGGCGATAATGTTCTGTGGTTATCGGGTTCGATAAACTATATGTGGATGGCAGTCCCGTTTCTTGGCTGCATAAGCTGGCTTATTTGCAGATACGATAAAGCTTCATTTTTGGAGAAAATATGTATTATTCCATTGTTCATGTTTTCGGCAGCAACAAATGAAACAACAGGTGGTATGCTTGCTGTTGCTATTATCTTGTTTATGCCTTTCTTACCCAAAAAACAATATTTCTTTTTATTTATATATTTGCTGGTATTGATCCCAGGGATCTGTTTTGTCGTTCTTGCACCGGGAAATCGTGTTCGGAGTGAGGAGATAGAACAGATCAAAATAAGTGTTCAATTTATCTTTTCAGTGTCGGAAATAAATGTATTGTATTTGAGCAAAAAGTGTATTATATTAAATTTGCTGATTTTCTTCGATATGCTGGCTTGTTACTTTGGTGATAAGACAATTTCATGGAAAAATAAGCTGCGTATATATATACCGTATCTTGTAGGATTGAGCAATGTAATTGCACTAAGTTTGGCTGGTATTTGTTCGGAAAGAGCACTCTATTTTACAGAGCTCCTCATAATTTCAACTGCAATTTGCTCCTGCGTAAGTATTTATAAACGTTTCAGCTTACTATTTCCGATCTTGCTTCACATATGTGTTATTGCCATTATGGTAGAAGGTGTTGCTTTCATATTTTTTCCGTCTTTCTCTGCTCCGCTCAGTATAGCTATCGGCGTTCTGATGATCTTAGGCTCTGCAATAGTGCTTCTTCTCATGAAAAAGAATAATGATAAGCTGAATGAAAAGATAGAGACAGTCAAGGAAAAAACAAATAAAATCTATGGAAAGTTACTGCCGACGACGATAATGGTACTTTGTGTTCTTCTTTGTTCTGATCTGTATAAATACAAAAAGTGGAGTGACGATTATCGGGTATATGAGCAGCAGCATATCAGTCTTATAAGATCAAATAAAATTGAGCTAGCATATTTACATTATCCTGATATAAACCCAAACAGGTTCGTTCCGGGAGAATCATACCTCGTTTCATCATCTTATCGCACAGACTGGATGGCAGCTTATTATGGAACAGATGCTGAAGAATCGGTAGAGGATCAATAAAGCAACTATCCGATGTTTTCAGAAATAAAGGTGGAGAAATGAAAGTCTGAACATTCTCTGTCTTTGTCATGTTGTAAAGTCCTGTTTTTTCTATGTTTACAACTCCTTTCACCCATAGGGCGGAAAGGAGCTTTTTTCAATGTGAATACGTTGAATTTCATAAAATGTTTACAATTAACGGACTAAACGTACAAATTCGGAATAATACTATTGTTAATAGCGCGGTGTCCGCGCCGCCTGACCACGTTGTCGCTCGCAAGCTTGCTGACTCTGTACGATAACGTTGATCTGCTTTCGCTTACGGCACAACATTCTCGATTCAATACTTCCTATTTTTTCTGCTCTTAGTGCAATGTTCATATTTTTGTATTGACTAATCATTGAAATTAGTATATAATAGTAAGTGAGGTTACAGGTAAGGGCTGTAACAAATAACTGATAAGGAGATATGCTATGAATAATATACTGTTCGCCGCTTCAGAGTGCGTACCTTTTATAAAAACAGGCGGTCTTGCTGATGTAGTTGGCGCACTTCCGCAGTACATCGATAAAAAGAATTACGACGTAAGAGTTATTATGCCTTACTATACCTGCATACCCGAAAAGTACAGGAGCGAGTTCAAGTACGTTCACCATTTCTATATGGATTACGGCATGAGAAGCGAGGGGGTCCATGTCGGCATAATGGAGTATGAGTACAACGGCATCACGTTCTATTTCGTGGACAACGAGTATTACTTCAAGTGCGACACTCCATATTCATCTGACCTAAAATGGGACATCGAGAGATTCACATTCTTCTGCAAGGCTGTACTGGCTATCATGCCTGTTATAGGCTTCCGTCCCGACATCATACACTGCCACGACTGGCAGGCGTCACTTATCCCAGTGTTCCTGCACACGGCTTTTGCCACAAATCCGTTTTACAGTGCCACAAAGACTGTAATGACTATACACAACCTGAAATTCCAGGGCGTATGGGATATAGAAACTTTCAGATTCAACACGGCTCTGCCCGATTATATGTTCACATCGGATAAGCTGGAGTTCCACAAGGACGCAAATATGCTAAAGGGCGGTCTGGTCTATGCGGACTACATCACTACCGTGTCCGAGACCTACGCCGAGGAGATAAAGTACCCGTTCTACGGCGAACAGCTTGACGGACTTCTCCGTGCAAGATCGGCTTCACTGAGAGGTATCCTCAACGGCATAGACTATAAGGTGTTCGACCCGTCAAACGACGATAAGATATTCGCAAGCTTCAACGCCAAGAACTTCAAGAGCAAAAAAGCCGAGAACAAGACGAAGCTCCAGGAGCAGCTGGGTCTGCCCGTGGATAAGGACAAGTACATGATATGCATAATATCACGTCTTACCGACCAGAAGGGACTTGACCTTGTGAATTACGCTATGGAGCGTATTTGCGACGAGAATACCCAGTTCGTAATAATCGGAACGGGCGACCCAAAGTACGAGAATATGTTCAGGCACTATCAGTGGAAGTACCCCGAGAGAGTTTCCGCGAATATACTCTACAACGACGACCTTGCCCATAAGCTCTATGCGGCAGCGGATACAGTTCTCATGCCGTCGCTGTTTGAGCCCTGCGGACTTACTCAGCTCATCGCGCTCCGCTACGGAACTCTGCCTATAGTACGCGAAACAGGCGGCTTAAAGGACACAGTTACTCCATATAACGAGTTCGACGGAACAGGCAACGGCTTCTCGTTCGCAAACTTCAACGGCGACGAGATGCTAAATGCGATAAACTACTCCAAGAGGGTATACTACGACTACCGCAAACAGTGGGACGCTATGGTACAGCGTGCTATGGAGCAGGACTTCTCATGGAACAGCTCCGCCCGTCAGTATGAGGGCATGTACAGCTGGATGATAAACTGGTAATAATTCTAAAACATATAGGGTGTGAGGGCGGAACTCTTTCCGCCCTTGCTTTCTTACTCAATGCATAATGCATAATTCATAATAAATGTGTCCTCCTGCGCGGACGAATTATAAATGACAAACTGTAGCGGCGCATTCCGTGCGCCCGTTAATTAACACAAAACCATAAATGACCCATTGTAGGGGCGGGCGTCCCCGACCGCCCATTGGTGAATATTTATTTTCGGGACGTCGAGGACGCCGTCCCCTACACTACTCTCTAATTTCTACTCACTACTCACTTGCGGAACGCCGAGGGCGGCTCCCCTACAAATTAAAAAGGAAGATTTGATGAATAAACTCAAAGGCGCAATATTCGATATGGACGGTCTTATGATAGACACCGAGAAGCTCTATCTCAAATTCTGGATACTGTCGGCTAAGGACTTCGGCTACGACATGAAGCCCGAGCACGTCTACGCTATCCGCAGTATGGCGAGAAAATACTCCATACCCAAGATTAAGAGCTTTCTGGGCGAGGACTGTCCTACCGAGGATATAAGGGCTCACCGAACCGAGCTTATGCGTGATTACATAAACGAACACGGTCTTGAAGTAAAAAAAGGTCTGTTTGAGCTTCTGGACTATCTAAGGGACAATGGCATAAAAATGGCTGTGGCTACGGCTACTCCGCGGAACAGAACAACGGAATATCTGCAAAAGATAGGTGCTGCTGAGTACTTCTCGGCGGTCATATGCGGAGATATGGTGGAGACAGGAAAGCCTGCTCCCGATATATACCTGACAGCTGCAAGGGAGCTTGGTATCCCGCCGCAGGAGTGCGCCGCATTCGAGGATTCGCCAAACGGTATAAAGGCGGCATACGCAGCAGGCTGCCACCCCATAATGATACCCGATATGACGCCTCCCGACGAGGAGATAAAGCCCATGCTGGCGGCGGTCTATGACAGCCTTGACATGGCGGTGGAGTATTTTGAGAGGAGCAGGGAAGTATGAGCGTTTCCGAGATATTTGAGATACCAAAGTATTATTACTTCGAGAGCGGCAATGATTTTTCGGGCAGCAAGGACGATTTTTCCTATAAGATATGCAACGGCGAGAAGCTGAAATGCATGACATGGCACGGCAGACTGTGCTCCATGAAGGCTGAGATAGAACACGAAGCGGAGTTCGACAATACACAGGAGGGCTTCGACGCCATGATAAAATGGCTGGAGGATACTTTTAGAGAGTAGAAAGTAGAGAGTAGTGAGTAGTGTAGGGGCTGCCTTTGGCAGTCCGTGCCTTATGCAATAAATATGATGAATCCATGTAGGGGCGAACATTGTTCGCCCACGTGCTTAAGGTTTCATATACGGGCGCACACTGTGCGCCCCTACAACAGGCTAACGGCTAAAAGCTAAAAGCTAAAGGCTAATGGCTAAATAAATATTGACAAAAGTATATAGTAGGATTATAATTATATTGAATAATTATATCTGCATATAACAGCATTTTAACCTATATATTTTACGGAGGAGTTATGGATATTATAATCGTAGGCTGCGGCAAGGTGGGAAGCGCTCTCGCCGAGGTCCTCAGCGATGAACACAATGTTACCATAATCGACAAAAAAGAATCTCTTGTTGAGGCTGCTTCAAACGACTTCGACGTAATGGGCATTGTAGGCAACTGCCTGCAGACTGAGGTGCTTGAGGAGGCTAATGTGGCTAAGGCGAATATCATCATTGCCGTTACAGCTTCCGACGAGGTAAACATTTTGTCATGCCTTATTGCCAAGAGAATGGGCGCACGTCACTGTATCGCCCGTGTCCGCAGTCCCGAATTTGACAAGCAGCTGGTATTCATGCGTGAGGAGCTTGGCATCAGCATGATGGTAAACCCCGACTATAACGCTGCCAATGAGATAGCAAAGGTGCTTCGCTATCCCGAGGCTATCAATATCGAGTCCTTTGCCAAGGGCAGAGTTGACCTTGCGGAGATACGTATAACCAGCGGCAGTATTCTTGACGGCGTGGCTCTCAGCCAGCTTTCAAGGCGTATGAGACTGGACGTGCTCATCTGCGCAGTTCAGCGCGGCGAGGAGCTCACTATCCCCAACGGTAATTTCGTGCTCCGTGCAGGAGATAAGATACACATGACCGCTTCTCACAGCAATATGGTCAAGTTCTTCAAGAGCATAAGTGCTGCTTACCGCGAAAAGCGCGTAAAATCCGCAGTTCTTATAGGCGGCGGACGAGTTGCCTATCATCTGGCACAGCAGCTCATCGAAATGGGCGTAAAGGTCAAGATCATCGAGATAGACCGTGACCGCTGTCTGGAGCTCTCCGACAGGCTCAACAAGGTGGATATCTCATGCGCTGACGGTACAGACCATGATATACTCGAGGAGGAGCGCGTTTACGACGCAGACGCCGTAGTCACTCTGACAGGTATCGACGAGGAGAATATACTTCTCTCACTTCTTGCCAAGAACAACGGCGTGGACAAGGTGGTCACCAAGGTAAACAGAATGTCCCTCATGCAGCTTTCGGACACTCTCGACCTTGACAGTATCATCTCGCCAAAGACTATAACAGTAAGCCAGATACTCCAGTATGTCCGTGCAAAACAGAACTCACTGGGAAACAACGTAACTACACTGTACCGACTTGTGAATGACAGACTGGAAGCTATAGAATTCGTTGTCCGCGACAAAAAGGACTACGTTGACGTTCCGCTGAAAAAGCTGAAGCTCAGGAGCGGTATCCTTATCGCAAGTATCGTAAGGGGCAACGAGCTCATTATCCCCAAGGGCGATGACTGCTTACAGGTAAACGACAGCGTTGTGGTAATAACCACTACTAAGGGTATGCACGACCTTAGCAATATCTTTGATTAAGGAGTGCACTCAGGCTAAATATGAATTACAGAATGATATCATACATTATGGGTCAGATACTGAAGGTCGTGGGACTTTTCATGCTGCTTCCCATAATTGTGGGCTTTATTTACGGGGAAGACCACGTTGTTGCTTCTTTCGGCATACCTTTCCTTATAACTATGGCGATAGGAGTTGGCTTTACTATCATAAAGCCGAAAAACAATCAGGTCTATTCTATGGAGGGCTTTGTCAGCGTTGCGGCTTCATGGATAACCATGTCCTGCATAGGCGCTCTGCCTTTCGTTATATCGGGGGAGATACCCGACTACCCAAGCGCTCTGTTCGAGACGGTTTCGGGCTTTACCACTACAGGTGCGACTATACTGGATGACGTTGAGGTAATGACGCGCTCATGCCTTTTCTGGAGAGCATTTACCCACTGGCTGGGCGGTATGGGAGTCCTCATGTTCGTGCTTGCCATAATGTCCAGCAACGATGCCCGTACAATGCACATGATGCGTGCGGAGTGCGCGGGACCCAAGGTGGGACGTCTGGTGTCGAAATCCAGCTTTTCTGCACGTATACTCTACGGAATATACATCACACTTACAGTTTCGGAGGCTATACTGCTGCTCTGCGGCGGCATGCCGCTGTATGACGCTGTTATACATGCCTGCTCTTCCGCAGGTACGGGCGGCTTCTCCATATGGGGAGACAGCATCGGTCACTACGACAGCGTATACATCGAAATGGTAGTGGCGACCTTTATCATACTCTTCGGCGTAAACTTCAACCTTTACTATTACCTCATAATAAAGAAGTTCTCAATGGCTTACAAGAATGAGGAGGTAAGGACCTATTTCGGAGTTATCATAGCTGCAACGGCTATTATCGCAATAAATGTCCACAAGCTCTATGACGGCGTGGGCGATACACTGAGGCATACCTTCTTTATGGTGGCTTCCACCATAACCTCGGCAGGCTTCTCCACTACGGATACGGCGAAATGGCCCGTATTCTCACAGACCCTGCTGCTGATGCTCATGTTCGTTGGCTCGTGTGCAGGCTCTACGGGCGGCGGCATGAAGGTATCCCGTATAATGATACTTATCAAGACAGGCATCAAGGAACTGAAATACATCACAAATCCCCGTGCGGTATCCACTGTCAAAATGGACGGCAAGCCCGTTGAAAAGGACGTGGTGCGCGGAGTAAGCAATTACTTTATACTGTTTATCATGCTCATGTGTATATCAGTCCTGCTGGTAACGCTCAACGGTTTCACCATTGAAGAATCTGCGTCTGCGGTAATAACATGTATGAACAATATCGGCTTCGGTGTGGGAAGATTCGGTCCTGCGGGAAATCTGGGCGGTCTCAACGCCTTCTCAAAGGTAGTTCTCTGCTTTGATATGCTTCTGGGACGTCTGGAGATATACCCACTTATAATGCTTTTCGTTCCGAGAAGAAGATGACGGTGATAATGCAGCGGAGCGTGGGGACGCTCCGCTGCTTATTAATATAGTGAACGTCAAAGGATATTGCCGTTTGCTGTAAAATAGTTAAAATGGGAGGAATTTAACATGAAAAAATTTGTTGCTGCGGCTGTATCGGCTGCAATATGTGTGGGAGCTGTTTCTGCTGCAAATGTGTGCGCGGTCACAGTGGATATGGGCGGTATATCTGCCTATGACAGTATAGTGGCTGCGTCGGGCAGCTGCGGAGATAACGCAACATGGAACTATACGGACGGCAAGCTCACTATCTCTGGCTCGGGAGATATGGATAACTGGGAAATGAGCCATAATACGCCGTGGTCAGGTATGAAGAAGAAGATAACCTCTGTGGAGATAAGTGACGGCATAACAAGGATAGGTGCCTGCGCATTTGCCGATATCCCGCAGCTTACGTCCATAAAGCTGCCAAACAGCTTAAAGGAGATATCAAGAGGAGCTTTTGATTCCTGTTCTCAGCTTGTAAGCATTGACGTGCCTGCATCATGCACGAAAATAGGCATGGGCGCTTTCAGGAACTGTTCTTCCCTGCAAAAGATAACCATACGCAATAGCAGCTGCGATATCAATCTCGATAAGGAGACCATAAGCAATGTGGCAGGAAACGGCACTGCAAGCTACAGCGGCGTTGTCGAGTGCGCAAGCGGCTCTACAGCAGAGGAGTTTGCCAATAAGTACGGCTACAGGACAGCTCCTATCGGCAGTGCACCTGCTGTAGATACAACAACTACCACCACTACTACAACTACAACGACAACAACAACTACTACCACAACGACCACTACAACAGCTGTGACGACTACCACTGTTACTACCACAACTCATGATCCGCAGATAGTCTACAGTATGGGCGATGTTGACAATAACGGAGCTGTAAACGCTGTTGACGCCAGCTATGTCCTAACAGAGTATGCCAATACCTCTACAGGCAAGGCAGCAAGCTTTAACGGACCTATTTTCACTATAGCAGACGTTGACAAAAACAAGGCTATAAATGCGGTAGACGCAAGCTATATCCTCTCTTATTACGCATATACTTCAACAGGCACAGGTGTGAAGAAATCCTTTGAGGACTTCATGAAGCAGAGCTGAGCCCTGAGACGAACGAAACGGAGAGGTTCAGATGAAGAGAATATTAGCCGCTGTTATGGCGGCAGTCATAAGTTTGTCGGCAGGTGTTTCCGCTCCTTGTACTGTATCTGCGGCAGTTGCTCCTCAGATGACGGTAATTGACGGCAGCAGGGTAGGAGAGTCGGGAAAATGCGGCGACAACGCTGAATGGAAATACGAAAACGGAAAGCTCACCATAACAGGCTACGGCAATATGGATAACTGGGAAATGAGCGATGATACGCCGTGGAGCAAGTTCAAAAAGCAGATAAGCTCCGCGGAGATAGACGGCAGGATAACCTCTGTCGGAGCCTGTGCCTTTGCGGATACTCCCAATCTCAGGTCCATAACTATCCCGTCGGGAGTGACGAAGATAGGAAGAGGCGCATTCGATACCTGTCCGGGACTTGGCAGCGTTGATGTGCCTGCGGCTTGTACAAGCATAGGTATGGGCGCTTTCAGGAACTGCTCGTCCCTGCAAAAGGTGACCATACGCAATAAGGACTGCGATATCAATCTTGATAAGGAGACTATCAGCAGCCGCGCAGGCAACGGCACCGCGTCCTATAACGGCGTTATAGAGGGCTACAGCGGTTCTACGGCTGAGTCCTACGCCAAAAAGTACGGTTACAGGTTCAATTCTCTGGGCAATGCTCCCTCCACGCCTGTAACGTCTGCTATGACGACTGCACCAAAGACCACCACAACTACCAAAAAGCCTACCACGACCACCACCACCACAACAACTACTACTACGACTACTAAAAAGCCTACCACCACTACCACCACAACGACCACGACCACTACATCGACAACAACGACAACTACCACGACAGCTCCTTATGTGGTAAGTGTCAGCGCAAAGCTTGATATCGGCAGCTATCCCACAAAGACTGTCTATACCGTAGGTGAGGAGCTTGACCTTGACGGCGGTATCCTCCTGCGCTCCTACAGGGAGTTCTACAGTGACGGAAGCTACAAGGATACTGTACTTGAGCCCCTAAGAATGGATCAGGCTTCGTACAGAAAAAACTTCGTGAATATCAGCAAATCGGACTTTGACAGCAGTACAGCGGGTACTAAGCCCATATCTGTATACTACTACGTGGCAGATTCCGTTGCCGATGCATATTTCAATGTGGAGGTCAAACAGCCTGTCACGACGACTACTACTACCACAACAACTACCACGACTACCACCACCTCCACTACAACTTCGACCACTACCACCACCGAGCCCTATGTTGTCAGCGTGAGCGCAAAGCTGGATATCGGCAACCTCCCATATAAGACCACCTATACCATAGGTGAGGAGCTCGACCTCGACGGCGGTACGCTCCTGCGTTCCTACAGGGAGTTCTACAGCGACGGCAGCTACAAGGACGTGGTGCTTGAGCCCCTCAGAATGGATCAGGCTTCATACAGAAGAAACCAGGTAAATATCAGCAGATCAGACTTTGACAGCAGCAAGGCAGGCTCAAAGCCGATCTCTGTAACCTACTATTATCAGGATTCTATTGCTTATGCCGAGTTCAATGTGGAGGTAAATCCACCTGTGATAACCACTTCCACTACTGTTGAGGAGATAATCACTACAACAACTACTGCCCGTGATGACAGATTCACCGCAAGAGTTGAGATAATGGAGCTCCCATACAAGGTGATATACACCGTGGGCGAGCAGCTCCAGCTGGCGGGAATGAGGGTAAATGTATATCATACCCACGGCGATGAAGAGACTCTCATAAACAAGAATGAAGAGATAATCGCTTTTCCCGAGAAGTATGAGGTAACGGATTACGACAGCACTGTAATAGGGCCTCAGCGTCTGAAGCTCCGGTATAAGGTGTATAACGAAGCTGTATCTGAGTGGGTAACGGCTTCTGCGGACTTTGATGTTATGGTCGAGGATACAACTGCTACGACTACAGTAACAACAACAACCATCACAACTACCACCACTGAGCCCCTTATTTACGAACTCGAAGTGAAAATTGTCGAGGAGCCCAAGAAGCTTGAGTACAACCAGTACGACGAAGTTATCGACCTGTACGGAATGAAGATAGACTTCTGGCGCGTCGATCAGTACGGCAACAGAGAGCAGCTCCTGGATGATTGTCTGATCGAACAGATGCCCTATGGCTATAGTTATTCTGTAATGGATCTTAATAAGGCAGACGTCGGTTTTCAGCGTATAACCGTGTTGGTCTATGCCGCTGATGCTGATAGTGTGAATTATAAAGATGTCGCCGGCTGGGATACATTCTATATCAGGTATGAGCCTGTGAGCACGACCACGACTACAACGACCAAGGTAACGACCACAGGTATTATCCCAAGAACAACGTCAACTACGGCAAAAACTGTCACAACGACTTCAAAGCCTAAAACAACCACCACAACAAAGGTGACAACGACAACGGCACCTGTTACTACCACTACCGCTCCCGTACAGCCTCCCAAGGTAAAGCTGGGCGACGTTGATAAGGACGGAAAGGTAAACGCTGTTGACGCAAGCTATATCCTCACCGAGTACGCAAGCACCTCCACAGGACATAAATCAAGCTTTGACCCTGAAAAACGGGAGGCGGCAGACGTCAACTCCGACGGAAAGGTCAATGCGGTGGACGCTTCTAACGTACTTGCCTATTATGCTTACCGCGGAAGCGGCGGCACTATCGCAGATATGAGGGAGTGGCTGAAATAATAGCTAAGTCTCAACTGAGAAATAAAGAACAATAATAGGAAAAATAACGAAAAAACAGTAAAACGGACGGCTTTTTAAGGTATCCCCTTGACAAGCCGTCCTTTTTTGGGTATAATATATCAGTGCGCAGATTCTATACCCTTTTAAGGGTGGATACGCACTATATTATATGAAAAGGAGGAAAAATATGCCTACATTTAACCAGCTCGTTCGTAAGGGCAGAAAGGACCTTGAGACAAAGTCTACAGCTCCTGCTCTCCAGAAGGGTTACAATGCAAAGAAGAAGACACAGATCGACCTCAGCTCACCTCAGAAGAGAGGCGTTTGCACAGCTGTAAGAACTGCTACACCTAAGAAGCCTAACTCAGCTATGAGAAAGATCGCCAGAGTTAAGCTCACAAACGGCTACGAAGTAACATCTTACATCCCGGGTATCGGTCACAATCTTCAGGAGCACAGCGTCGTTCTCATCAGAGGCGGACGTGTTAAGGATCTCCCCGGTGTGCGTTACCACATCATCAGAGGTACTCTCGATGCTCAGGGCGTTGCAAACCGTAATCAGGCTCGTTCCAAGTACGGTGCCAAGAAGCCTAAGCAGAAGTAAGAGACTTCTCATCAGTCAGCGGCTGACTGTATAAACAATGCCGTTCATTCATTAATATAGGATAACTACTACCGCAGGGTAATGCGGAGATCATATAGATTAGTTCGATTGATCCTCTGCATTGGCTCCTGACACACCTGTCGGCGAAGCAAAGCCCGTACAGGCAGTAACCGACAAGGTTTGAGTACCTATGAATTCATCAATCTATATGAAGGAGGGAAGCGAAAATGCCAAGAAGAGGTAAAATCGCAAAGCGTGATGTATTACAGGATCCTGTATACAATTCAAAGCTCGTTACACGTCTGATCAATAATATCATGTTAGACGGTAAGAAGGGCGTTGCGCAGAAAATAGTTTACGGTGCATTCGAGATCGTAGCTGAAAAGACAGGCAAGGATGCTCTTGAGGTGTTCGAGCAGGCTATGGAAAATATCATGCCTGAGCTCGAGGTAAAGGCTCGCCGTCTCGGTGGTGCTACTTATCAGGTTCCTATGGAGGTTCGTCCTGAGAGACGTCAGACTCTCGGTCTCCGCTGGATCACTAAGTACTCCAGAGAGAGAAACGAGAAGACTATGAAGGAAAGACTTGCCGGTGAGATACTCGACGCTCTTAACGGTACAGGCGGTGCCTGCAAGAAGCGCGACGATACACACAAGATGGCAGAGGCAAACAAGGCGTTTGCTCACTACCGCTGGTAAGCGTCTTTGTAAAAGGAGTAAATTATGTCAAGAGATTGTTCACTTGAAAATACAAGAAATATCGGCATAATGGCCCACATCGACGCAGGTAAGACCACTACCACAGAGCGTATCCTTTTCTACACAGGTGTTAACCACAAGATCGGTGAAACACACGAAGGTTCCGCTACTATGGACTGGATGGAGCAGGAGCAGGAGAGAGGTATCACAATTACTTCAGCTGCTACTACTTGCTACTGGGCAGGCCACAGACTTAACATCATCGACACCCCCGGCCACGTTGACTTTACAGTTGAGGTTGAGCGTTCACTCCGTGTACTCGACGGCTCTGTAACAGTTCTCTGCGCTAAGGGCGGCGTTGAGCCTCAGTCTGAAACCGTTTGGAGACAGGCTGATAACTATAAGGTACCCCGTATGGCTTATGTAAATAAGATGGATATTATGGGTGCCGATTTCTATCATGTTATCGACATGATGAAGGACAGACTCAAGTGTAATGCTGTTCCGATCCAACTCCCTATCGGTGCTGAGGACTCATTCAGAGGCATCATCGACCTCGTTGAGATGAAGGCTTACATTTATACAAACGATCTCGGTACAGATATCAAGGTTGAAGATATCCCTGATGATATGAAGGAGATTGCTCAGAAGTATCACGACGAAATGGTAGAGCACGTTGCCGAGCAGGACGAAGCACTCATGGAGAAATACTTTGAGGAAGGCGAGCTCTCTCAGGAAGAGATCAAGACCTGCATCAGAAAGGCTACTATTGCTAACCACATGGTACCTGTTACCTGCGGTACTTCATATAAGAACAAGGGTGTTCAGAAGCTCCTCGATGCTATCATCGACTACATGCCTTCTCCACTCGACGTTCCTGCTATCAAGGGCGTTAACCCTGATACAGATGAAGAAGAGGACAGACCTTCTTCTGACAGCGAGCCATTCTCAGCTCTCGCATTCAAGATCGCTACTGACCCATTCGTTGGTAAGCTTGCGTTCTTCCGTGTATACTCAGGTGTTGTTAATCAGGGTGATACAGTTCTCAACGCTACTAAGGACACTAAGGAGCGTTTCGGCCGTATCGTTCAGATGCACGCTAACCACAGAAAAGACCTCACTACTGTTTACTCAGGCGATATCGCTGCTGCAGTAGGTCTCAAGAATACAACCACAGGTGACACACTCTGTGATGAAAAGCATCCTATCATTCTCGAATCCATGGAATTCCCAGAGCCTGTTATCCAGCTCGCTATCGAGCCCAAGACAAAGGCAGGTCAGGAAAAGATGGGTATCGCTCTTGCAAAGCTTGCTGAAGAGGATCCTACCTTCAAGACATGGACTGACGAGGAAACAGGTCAGACTATCATCGCTGGTATGGGTGAGCTCCACCTCGACATTATCGTTGACCGTCTCCTCCGTGAGTTCAAGGTCGAGGCTAATGTAGGTGCTCCTCAGGTTGCTTACAAGGAAACTATCAAGGGCAAAGCAGACATCGACTACAAGTACAAGAAGCAGTCCGGTGGTTCAGGTCAGTACGGTCACGTTAAGATCCGTGTTGAGCCTAACGAGTCGGGTAAGGGCTACGAGTTCAAGAACGCTGTTGTCGGCGGTTCTATCCCCAAGGAGTATATCCCTGCTGTTGACGCAGGTATCCAGGGCGCTATGAAGGCAGGTATCCTTGCTGGCTATGAGGTAGTTGACGTTAAGGTAGAGCTTTACGATGGATCATACCACGAAGTTGACTCATCTGAAATGGCATTCAAGATCGCTGGTTCTATCGCGTTCAAGGAAGCTCTCAAGCAGGCTAACGCAGTTCTCATGGAGCCTGTTATGAAGGTTGCAGTCATCGTTCCTGACGATTATCTCGGAACAGTTATCGGTGACCTCAGCTCTCGCCGTGGACAGATCCAGGGACAGGAGTCAAGATCAGGTTCTATCCAGGTCGACGCTCTCGTACCTCTTTCAGAAATGTTCGGTTATACAAGCGACCTCCGTTCTAATACACAGGGTCGTGGTCAGTATACTATGGAGCCCCACAGCTATGAGGAAGTTCCAAAGAGCATCGCTGAAAAGATCATGGCTAACAGAGCTAAGAACTAATTGCATATTCCGCCCGTTTTATGCGGAATACAGTGTAAAACGGGCATAATTTACAAAATCATGTGATTCAGCTAATATTTTTTTACTGAAACACTTGAATTTACCAAAATAATCTGGTATAATAATATATACAGATTTCTGAAATCTATTCTAAGGAGGAATTTTCCAATGGCTAAGGCTAAATTTGAAAGAACTAAACCCCATGTAAACATTGGTACAATCGGACACGTTGACCACGGTAAGACAACTCTTACTGCTGCTATCACAAAGACTCTCGCTATGAAGGGTCAGGCTCAGTATGAGGCTTACGATATGATCGATAAGGCTCCAGAAGAGAGAGAGCGTGGTATCACAATCAATACAGCTCACGTTGAGTACGAGACAGACAAGCGTCACTATGCTCACGTTGACTGCCCCGGTCACGCTGACTACGTTAAGAACATGATCACAGGTGCTGCTCAGATGGACGGCGCTATCCTCGTTGTTGCTGCTTCTGATGGTCCTATGGCTCAGACAAGAGAGCACATCCTTCTCGCTCGTCAGGTTGGCGTTCCTGCAATCGTTGTATTCATGAACAAGGCTGATCAGGTTGACGACGAAGAGCTCCTCGAGCTCGTTGAGATGGACATCCGTGACCTTCTCTCAAGCTATGACTTCCCAGGCGATGATACACCTATCATCAAGGGTTCTGCTCTTAAGGCTCTCGAAGCTCCCGACGATCTTAGCGATCCTGCTTACAAGCCTATCCTCGACCTCATGGACGCTGTAGATGAGTTCATCCCAAGCCCTGAGAGAGACGATGCTAAGCCTTTCCTTATGCCTATCGAGGATACTATGACAATTTCAGGTCGTGGTACTGTTGTTACAGGTAGAGTAGAGCGTGGAAAGCTCAACGTAAACGAGCCTGTTGAGATCGTTGGTCTTTCTGACGAGAAGCTCAACACAGTTGTTACAGGTCTTGAAATGTTCAGAAAGACTCTTGACTTCTGTGAGGCTGGTGATAACGTTGGTGCTCTTCTCCGTGGTATCACAAGAGACCAGGTTGAGCGTGGACAGGTTCTTTGTAAGCCCGGCTCAATCCACCCACACACAAAGTTCAGCGGTCAGGTTTACGTACTGAAGAAGGAAGAGGGCGGCCGTCATACTCCTTTCTTCAACAACTACAGACCTCAGTTCTACTTCAGAACAACTGACGTTACTGGCGTTGTAACTCTTCCTGCTGACAAGGAAATGTGTATGCCTGGCGATAACGTTGCTATGGACGTTGAGCTCATCACTCCTATCGCTATCGAAGAGGGACTCCGTTTCGCTATCCGTGAGGGTGGTAGAACAGTTGGTTCAGGCGTTGTTACAAAGATCAACGAATAATTTCGTAATCATATAATAATAACGACTTTAGGCGGTCGTGCCACAAGGCATGGCCGCCTTTTTACATGATTTTCACTACAATATTGTAATAAGGCAGGGTAAAAGATATGGACTATATTCTTCAGACTCAGCAGCTTTGCAAGAAATACGGAAATTTTAAGGCGCTTACCGATTTTACCATCAATGTTCCAAAGGGTTCTATCTACGGTATGGTGGGAAGAAACGGCGCAGGCAAAACTACACTTATCCGTATACTTACGGGTCTAAATAATCCCACCTCGGGTGAGTTTTCACTCTTCGGAGTAAAAAATTCCGACGGAAAGATACTTGAAATGCGCAGAAAAATGGGAGCTGTTGTCGAAACTCCCTCACTTCACCCCGAAATGAGTGCTAAGGATAACCTTATCCAGCAGACAAAGGCTCTTGGTATTTCCGACGAAAAGCTTGACGGTATCCTAAAGCTTGTGGGTCTTGCAAATACAGGCAAGAAAAAAGCCAAAAACTTCTCACTGGGTATGCGTCAGAGACTGGGGATCGCATTTTCACTTGTTGGTGATCCCGAGTTCCTCGTTCTCGACGAGCCTATAAACGGACTTGACCCTCAGGGTATCATGGAGGTCCGTGAGATGATACTGAAGCTCAACCGCGAAAAGGGTATCACAATACTTATCTCCAGCCATATCCTCGACGAGCTCTCCCGTCTTGCCACACACTACGGCTTTATGGAGCAGGGACGTGTCATCAAGGAAATGAGCGCTGAGGAGCTTGAAAAGGTGAGCCGCCGTTCACTTCACGTTAATGTAAACGATACTCAGCTCCTTGCACAGGTGCTTGACGGCATGGGCGCCGAATACAGGATATATTCGCCAAATGAGGCTGATATATTCACTCCCATGCAGGTAACTCCTCTGGTTCTCGCACTTAACGAGAAAAATTGCTTTGTTAATTCCATGAACGAGCATCACGAAAGCCTCGAAAACTACTTCATGGGACTTGTAGGAGGTGTTCGTAATGGCTAATTTACTGGCTGAGGGCTACAGACGACTTTTCAAGGGCAAGAGATTTTATATCGTTCTTGCTGTTATTGTGGGCGTTGCCGCACTGATACTGACATTTGTAAAGATCTTCGATACTGAGCATACTGCAAGGGTGGACGGCATGATCTTTATGATGACGGGAACTATGCCACTTCTTATCAGTATCACTGCAGGACTTCTCATTGTACAGGATTTCCGAAACAACACCGTGAGAAACAAGATAATCATCGGTCATTCAAGAACAAAGATATATCTTGCAAATCTCATAGTATCATGTACTGTTGCGGTAATCTATCAGCTGGCATTCTGGCTTGTCACCATTGCACTTGGCGGAATATTGCTGCAATTTGAGTTTTTCCCCTCAGGTGAGATATTTGCCAATATGGGACTGGCTCTTGTTATCCAGCTGACCTTCACTGCTGTTATCGTTTTCCTGTGCAACTCCATGAGAAATATAGGCGGTTTTGTCATCTCTCTGATAATGCATGAGATAGTGCTGATGGCATCGGTCGTTATGCTTCTCATAAAAAGCGAAAAGGTGCAGAACTTTATCAGCGAGATCGTACCAAGCTTTCAGATAGAAATAGTTAAGTACGGCTATATGGAGTATCCTGAGAAGGTATACATCTCACTCATAGCCGACGCGGTCATATTCATCGCAGCTACTATCGGCGGTATACTTATCTTTAATAAGTCAGACCTTAAATAAGTATCAAAGCTCCCCTTGGGGAGCTTTTCTTTTTGACAAACTGCGGTAAAGGTGTAAAAAGCACTCGCAATCAGTAAAACAATACTATATTTCATTGCAAAATCTTGAAATATCATGTATAATGTTAATATAGAAGATTTCGGCTTTTTTCGGGAGGATATTAAAATGAACAGAACATTCAGACGAACTGCGGCTCTTGCCGTCAGTATTCTCACCGTTTTTTCAGGAGCTTCGGGCATTGCTCCCATAGGCAGACCAGCTATTAGCGCCTCTGCGGCAGGCAGTATCCCTGCATTTCCCGGAGCTGTTGGCGGCGGCAAGTATGCCACAGGCGGACGCGGCGGCGAGGTCTATCACGTTACCAATCTCAACGACAGCGGCGAGGGCTCTTTCCGTGACGCAGTTAGCAAGTCTGGGAGAATCGTAGTCTTTGATGTCAGCGGAACTATTGAATTAAAGGGCAATATCCTGTGTTCAAGCAATGTCACCGTGGCAGGTCAGACTGCTCCCGGAGGCTCGGGCATTACCCTGAAAAACTACAAAATGGGCATGTCGGGAGACAACATCATATGCCGCTATATCAGTTCACGCCCTGGACCTTATGCGTCTACTGATTCGGGCAACGACGCTTGGGGCGGCGCCAAGGGTTCAAACTCCATAATCGACCACTGCTCCATGGGCTGGACCACCGATGAACAGTGGGGACTTTACTCCAATAATACCAACTATACCGTGCAGTACTCCGTCATAGGTCCTGCGGATTCGTGGGGCGGTCATAAAAAGGGACTTCACGGCTTCGGAATAATGATGGGCAAGGGCGACCTGACCTTTGACCACAATCTCATTATCCACAATGTTTCCCGAAACTTCCGCGGCAAGGTGCCGGATCATTACACCGCAGACTTCACCAATAATATCATCTACGACTGGGGCTACCAGACCGCCTACGGAACTATCGGACACCTCAATTACGTGAATAATACGCTGAAAGCAGGCAACTCCACTACAGGGGGCTATCACTGGATGTACGTGGACAGCACCACTAAGCCCGAGAACTTCAAGGTGTACTGCTCGGGCAACCGCCTTATCAATAAGGACGGCTCGCTCCACAGCATAACAAATGACAACTGGTCGGGCGTCACCGTCAAGGACGGCATCGGCATCACCAAGAATAACCTGTACAGCGGTACATCATTTCCAATAAATATCAACGGCGAGAATGTGTCCACTGCAAATACTGCCGAGAGTGCGGCTGCGGCTTACGACCACGTTATCAGCTTTGCAGGCAACGGTATTTCTCCCGACAAGCGTACAGCCATAGACCAGCAGTGCGCTGCCGATACAAAGAACGGCACGGGACAGTGCAGCGGTACTGCCGCTTATGACAGCTCGGAGGCTAACCTCAGCAAGTACAATATCAAGTGCGGCGTGACATATACTTATCCCTCAGCCGTTACCAAAAAGGAGATAACCGACGCCGATAACGACGGTATGGACGACAGCTGGGAGCTTGCACGCGGTCTTGATCCCAATGATCCCGATGACTATGCAGGGGACTACTGCGGTCAGGGATACATGAACATCGAGTACTATATCAATGACCTTACGGTGGATTCTTTCCCCGAGGGCGTTGTGAAGCTGTCTCCCACAGACGGAAATTACACTCCTGTTCAGGTTGTATCAGCCTTTGAGAAGATAGAAGCCGATTCGTTCTCGGATAAGAAAGGCATGATCGTCGAGGAATATTCGGGAAGATCAAATAATTTAGCTCTTGTTTCTGACGGCGACTGGGTAAAGTATAGCAGAATAAACTTTGGAAGCGGAGCAAATTCTTTCAGCGGATGGATGAGCGGCTATCCTTCAAAGATCGAACTCTATCTTGACAGTATGGACGGAACTCCTGCCGCAGTCATAGATTACAGCGGCACAAAATCGCTGAATGATTATCATACATTTGAGACTGATATCAAGACAATAACAGGTACTCATGACCTGTATATGGTATTCAAGGGCGAAAGCGAATATCTTGTAAATCTGTGCTCATTCAAGTTCGGAAAAGACAGGCTGCCTCTCAACGGAAAGCTCTTCAAAAATGTTCAGGTAACGTCTCAGGCAAATCCCGATTCATGGCAGATAGGGGAAAATGCAGCTGTGGGCTCCCTCATATTCGGCGACAGGACCTTTAAGATAGCGGAGCTCCAGTCAAATCTTGAGGGAGCGGAGATACTCCTGACCTCCTGTGATGCAAAGGGCACAACGGGAGAGGCAGCAACATTCACCGCAGGCAGCGATATGTCCCTCTATGTGGGACTTGACAGTCGTGTTGAGAAAATGCCCGACTGGCTCAGCGATTACACGCTCATGAGGACGCTGTGCAAGTCCGACAACGACGTTACATTTATGATGTACAAAAAGGACGTCAAGGCGGGGGAGAAGATATCCCTCGGCAGCAACGGACAGACCTATCAGTGCGTGAATTACATCGTCATGGCGGTGGGAACTGTCGCTGAGCCGCCTGTGAGTTATGGTATCGGGGATATCAATACCGACGGCATGATAGGCGTTGCCGACCTTGTGATACTTCAGAAGCATATCCTCGGCAGGGAGATAATGACTAAGGAGCAGGCTGCACAGGCTGATATGAACGGCGACAGCACAGTGGATATATTCGATGTTGTGGAGCTGAGACGTGCTCTCGTTCTAAATCATAATTTACGTTTGTAGGGGCGGATATTATCCGCCCGAAATGTAGGGGACGGCGTCTCGACGTCCCGTTTGGTAGGGACGTTTTCCGAAAAACATTAAGGGACGCCCTCTCTTGCAGGACCCCCTAATCGGGTCCGTCCCCTCTGTCGCGCTGCGACATCTCCCCACCCCGTGGGGAGTCACCCTCTCCCGAAAACAATTCACTGGATTGTTTTCGGGATTCACCCATGCGGTGACTCCCTATAGTATAGGGAGATGCCCGAAGGGCAGAGGGTCGTCGCTCCTGTTAGGAGCGCCTTCGTAAAGTTTCGCTGTTCTTTAAAAGCTGGGAACAGCGACCAGAGGCGCTGCCTCTGGACTCTGCCAAAGGAACACAGTCCCTTTGGAATCCCGTTCATATCCTCAGGACGTTATTATGTTAAATTATGATTTATCTCGGCAAAAAGATAAAGCCCCGAAGTGCATGTGAACACTTCGGGGCAAAACTTATATATAGGTATTTGTCTTATGCTGTTATTCGCCGTTGTTTTCCGCAGGCTGCTGCTGTTCAGCAGGCGGCTCTGTCGGCTCGGGTGGATTGGTAATTGGCTCAGGCGGATTTGTGATGGGCTCGGGCGGATCTGTCGGAGCCTGTGTTGTAGGCTGCGGAGCCTGAGTTGTGACCGCTGCTGCGGTAGTTGTAGGTGCTTCCGTTGCCTGTGCAGCTGTTGTCTGCTGTACTGACGCACTTGAGGAAGCGTAATAAACCGTCAGCTTTTTGCCGCTCTTGTTATTGAATGTGGAGTTAGGTGTTACCACCTTGCCGTCCACCTGTAATTCAATGATAGTATTTGCCTTGCCGTAGTAGTTCTTGGACTCGACGAACTGGTAGTTATGGTCGTGGATACCTGCTGTATCAAGAGCGTTCTTGTACTGCTCTACGGTGAGTCCCTGATAATCGGGGATAGTAGCAGTCTCCTTGCCCTTGCTGACCTTTATCTTTATAACGTCGCCCTGAGCGATCTTCTCGCCTGCCTTAACGCTCTGTTCAAAGATAACGTCGTTATCGTAATCGTTGTTGTATTCAAAATCAGCATCGAGAACGAATTCGTCCTTGTACTTATCCTTGGACAAGGTATAGAACTGCTTGACAAGGTTCGGCATTTCCACGTTTTTGTCCTTTGAGGAATTCGTGGTGCTCTGGACGATGTTATCCGATATGGACGATGAGCGTCGGCTGCTCTGGACAGTTGTCTCATCCTCCGGGGGAACTATCAGCTTGTAGAAGATGACGCCCAGTATCATCATAATAGCTAAGAACAGGAGAGCAACGATTATTGGTACCTTTATCCTGTCAACTGTATTTACCTTTTCATAGCTGTAGCTGTCATCGCGGCGGGGCTTCTTGTATACGGGAGCGCTGCGCTCGTGAATGACGTTCTGGGGATTTTCCTGTTGATATACAGGCTGTGGAGCAGATTCATGCAGAGCGGAAGCTGCTGTATTATTGCCGATACCGCTGCCGAGAAGAACGGTGCTTGTATTGTCAAGCTCTTCCTCCTCGTCCTCAGCAGGCTGTTCAAAGAGCTTTGTAACAAGCTCGGTGATAGTCTGTATACGGTCTCTGCCGTTTAGATTCATGCCCTCCATGATGACTCTTGACACATGGCGTGGGATACGTGAATCAAGCATATGAGGCTCGTGAAGGTCGTCGTGGGTCTGTCGGCTCATTGAGTCAACGGGCATACAGCCTGTGAGAGCTCTGTAAAGGAGCGCACAGACGCCGTAAACGTCCGTCCATGAACCCTGACGGCTGCTGCTGCTTGCGGAATACTGCTCGGGAGCTGCGTAGCCCTTGAAGAGCTCGTATTCCAGACCTGCATTTGCAGTTCTGACAGCTGAAACGCAGAAGCCGAAGAGTTTCAGCTCGCCCTTGTCGTTGATATAGACTGTATCAGGGCTGATAGCGCGGTGGATTATGCCTGCGTTATGGAGAATGCCGATGGTAGTGAACAGAGGAGGGAATATCTTAGCGACCTGTTCCCAGCTGAGCTCACCTGCATTTTCCTTGAGGTAATCCAGCATCTTAACGCCTTCGATGTATTCAAAAATGGTATATGTGGTGTTGTTCTCGGCGAACATATCCAGCACAGGCGGTATATTCGGATTGCTGCGGAGTCTCGCAAGAGACTTGTTGAGCTCGGTATACTCAGCCATAAACGCCTTGTACTTGGCAAGGTTGTTGTAGTTTACGCTGATTATAGCCTTATTCTTGACACGGGTGCAGAGGTTTATAGGCATATACTCTCTTATGAGCACCTTTTTGCCTGTAGTTGTATCAGCGCCGATATAGGTCGCGCCCTCGCCGTTGTATTCCAGAAGAACACCGCAGAGGTATTTGCTATGGAGTATCGTACCTGGTGGGACATACATGGGGTTATGTTCATCTGTTTCCACGTATCCGCAGGACGGACAAACGTGCATAGAATCGTCATATTTTTCCATGCATCTGTTGCAAAACTTACTATCTCCCAAAGCAGTTCCTCCTCCTAAAAGTAGTCAATGCACAAAATAGGCATCATATCTATTTTAGCAAGAAAAACAGAAATTGTCAACTGTTTGTTGATGAATAATCTGAGATACTGTGAATTTGTATTTTTTTTGTAATAATTTCATGGGAGAATTTTCTTATTTGTAATAATTAGTGGTTAGTGAGTAGTGAATAGAAAGTAGTATGGTTTTTGTTGATATAGCTTGCTGAGAATATGAACGGGATTCCAAAGGGACTGTGTTCCTTTGGCGGAGTCCGGAGGCAGGCTTAACCAGCCCGTCCCCTCTGTCAGCTTTGCTGACATCTCCCCATTTTATGGGGAGTCACCTCTGGTCGTTGTTCACAGTTTTCAGAGAACAGCGAAATATTACGAAGGCGCTCCTAACAGGAGCGGCGCCTGTTGGGCGCCGTTCCCTACAGATAGTCATTCGTAATTCGTCCACGCAAGCGACAAAATAATTATGCATTATGAATTATGAATTAAAAAAGCCACAGTACAGTGTACCGTGGCTTTGATGTTATTAAAGATTACCGCTGTTTACCGAGAGAATCTTCATTGAGCTGTACTGGAATGTACCGTCGTCTTTTTCGATAAGCTTGTACTCAGCCTGCTTGGAAACGGTCTTTTCCATCCACTGGGGAAGCTCTGCGATATAGTCAACAGTGAGAGTATACTCGCTGCCGTTCTTGGTAATGGACTTTATCTCGGGAGCGTATGTGTGGGTGATAGTCTTTACCTTTACGTTATAAGCGCCGTCGGAGTAGTAGAATCTGGACTCCACAGGACCAACGGTAGCATGTTCAAATGCGGGGATATTTGAGCCGAAGAGCTCAACTGCGTACTTCTCCACGTCAACATCGGGGATACTTATAGTATCAAGGGTTGGATCGTACTTTGATACCTTGTTGTCGTCCATGATGACAGACCATATGGTAGCCGTGATTATCTGCTCCGATGTGAGCTGTGAGGGATCGCTGAATGGCTCTATATCCATGATAGCCGCAGGGTAGATCATCTGTGTGAAGCTGTCCTTCTTGACCTCGCCCGATGTGAAGCTCTTAGCGAAGCCTATGCCCTTTGCGATAGTAGCGATGATGCCGATCACGGCAAAGGCTGTGAGGACTACGCCAAGCAGGGTGTAAAGGCGCTTCTTCTTCGGCGTATCGGTAACCTCTGATACTGAGCTTTCAACGTGTTCGCTGCGCTGTGCAATGAGCTCAGCAGGATCCTCGTCCAGTATCTTTGCAAAGGTGGACTCGGACTTTCGTGGCTTTTCGGCAGGCGACTCAGCCTTTGGAGCTTCCTCGGCGGTCTCCTGAGCTGTTTCCTCGGCGGCTTCCTCAGCCTCGAACATGGTCTCGGCGTTGACAGCCTCCTCATATTCGTCAACTGCTGCGGGAGCTTCCTCAGCGGCGTTTATAGCCTCGTCCACAGCGTCGGGAGCTACAGCGCCCAGCTGTGATCTTCTCATGTCTATGACCTGTCTCTGCTTGTCTGGAGAGAGGGCGTCAAATCGCTCCTTCAGGTCGGGAGTAAGACCGTTGATGATGTCCTCGTCGGTGAGGACAAGCTTCTCGGCAGTCTTTGAAGTATTTATATCAGCAATAGCCTCGGCAGCGTCCTCGCGGATATTATCCAGCATATTGCCCACCGGATCGCTGTATTCCTCGGCAGTGACATTCTCGTCGGGATGATTTATGGCAGCAATAGCTGCGTCGATAAGGTCTGTAGCGGAAACTGCGCTGTCGTCGCTCTCAAAGAGCCCCTCCTCGGGAGCTGTCTCCGTTTCGTGCTCGGGCTTTTCTTCTTCCTTGCCCTTGTTTATAAGCTTCTTGAAGAAGCCCATCTTCTTGGGCTTTTCAGCTTCCTCAGCGGCTTCCTCGAGAATCTCTGCGGGAGCTTCTGCTGCTTCGCCCAGAGCTTCGATAGCTGAATCAACTTCGTTCTCGGCAGCGGAAGAGTTTGCGATTATCTCCTCAGCAAGAGAAACGGGCTCGGCTGTTCTGGTCTCGGCTTCTTCCGCAAGACGGCGCATTTCCTCGATCTGACGCTGCTTTTCAGCTTCCTCAGCCTGTTTGCGCTGCTCGGCTTCCTCTGCAAGACGTGCCTGCATTGCCATTTCCTCAGCCTTGCGCTGCTTTTCAGCCTCTATCTGAGCGATACGGCGCTGTCTTTCGGCTTCTTCCGCAAGACGTGCCTGTTCAGCAGCCTCCGCAATGCGGCGCTGGCGCTCGGCTTCCTCAGCCTCTTTTGCCAGACGTCTCTGCTCAGCCTCTTCCATAAGGCGCTGTCTCTCGGCGGCAGCCTCGGCAGCTCTTCTTGCTCTTTCAGCGGCGTGAGCCTCCTCAGCAGCGACCTCGGCAGTCCGTGCAGCCTGCTTTTCACGCTCCTGTTCTTCGCGGCGGAGCGCTTCGTAGTCGGGCAGTTCGCCTGTTATAACTATCTTCTTTTTCTTGACGGGCTTTGGCAGCTCATCCGGCATGGGAACTGTGTCAAACACCCTTGTTACCTCCGCAGAAGCTTCTGTATGCATTACCTCTGCGATAATATTAGGTACTTCCTCCTCCTCGGGCTGTGCTTCGGACACAGGCTCGGAAATGGGGATATCTCTGGACGGGGGAGCGAATTCCCATACAGCAGGCGGTGTGTCATCGTGGACAACAGGCTGTTCCTCTATATGGTGCTTTTCCTCCTCGAGAGCGTGGAGCAGGTCATCGACGGACATGTCGTCGAATTTGCTTTTTCTTGCAGCTCTCGGAGTATTATGGCTTCTTGCGGGAGTGCTTCCGCTGCTTCCGCCGCCGTCCATAAGGCTGTTGAGCATATCGTCAAGATCTTTTCTAATAGCCATTTCGACCTCCAAAAATCAAATAAAATGCTGTATTTATCTTATCTGACCGTTACCGTTTATCAGATATTTTACTGTGGTAAGTTCTGTAAGCCCCATAGGACCTCTTGCGTGGAGCTTCTGTGTAGAAATGCCTATTTCTGCTCCGAAGCCGAATTCACCGCCGTCGGTGAAGCGAGTGGAAGCGTTTACGTATACTGCTGCTGCGTCCACCTGTCTCTGGAATTTCTGAGCGTTTTCAAGGGAGCTTGTAACGATGCACTCTGAATGCTTGGTGCTGTATTTTCTGATGTGAGCGATAGCTTCGTCGATATCGTCCACAACCTTTATTGCGATGATGAAATCATTGAATTCCGTTGCGTACTCCGTTTCAGTAGCCTTTTCCACGGAATCACCGAGGATAGCTATAGTTCTGTCGCAGCCGTAGAGCTTTACATTGTGCTCCTTGAAGCGGTCTGCTATGAGGGGCAGGAACTTGTCCGCGATGTCCTTGTGTACAAGAAGGCTCTCGATAGCGTTGCATACGGAAGGGCGCTGTGTTTTGGCGTTGTCGGTTATCTCCACAGCCATATCAAGGTCTGCGGAAGCGTCAACGTAAACGTGGCAGTTGCCTGCGCCTGTTTCGATAACAGGAACTGTAGCGTTCTTGACTACAGCCTGTATGAGGTTTGCGCTTCCTCTGGGGATAATAACGTCAACGTAGCCGTTGAGGCGCATTATCTCGGTAGTTGTCTCACGGTCGGTCTTGTCAACCACCTGTATCATATCAGCAGGGAGACCTGCTTCCTCGATGGCTTTTCTCATTATGTTACCAAGGCAGATATTGGAGTTTATAGCCTCCTTGCCGCCTTTCAGTATAACAACGTTGCCTGCCTTTAAGCAAAGTGCAGCTGCGTCAACTGTAACATTGGGGCGTGACTCGAAGATAATGCCGATAACTCCGAGAGGTACTCTTGTCTTGATTATCTGTAAGCCGTTGGGACGGACGCCGCCGCCGATGACCTCGCCGATAGGGTCTGCCAGTGCGATGAGCTCGTCAACGCCCTTGGCTATACCCTCGATACGCTTCACGTCAAGCTTCAGTCTGTCCTGCTTTGCTTCGGTCATGCCGTTAGCCTTTGCAGCGGCGATATCCTTGGCATTCTCGGCGATTATAAGCTCCTTGTTTGCAAGGAGAGCTTTTGATATAGCTGCGAGAGCGTTATTTTTCTGTGAAGTTGAAGCGCCTGCCGCAGCTGCCTCGGCAGCCTTGGCTCTTTTTCCCAGTTCCTCTGTATAACTCATATTTACACCTCTTGTATGTATATTCTTGTAATGATCGAATTAGGAAAGTATTTTCTTCCCTATTTCAATTTACAGTATTATTCGGTCTTGAACCATTCCAGCTCTGCGGCAGGAATAACTGTATAGTCATCAGCCTTGTCGCTCTGACGGAGATAAACGTTCCTTATGCCTGCCTGTATGATATGCCTTGCACATATGGGACAGGGCTTTGCTCTGTGTATGGAGCCGTCCGCGGGATTAACTCCCGTCAGATACAGGTCAGCCCCCACGGTTTGCTCACGGGAGCAGTTCAGCAGGGCGTTTGCCTCTGCGTGTACAGCTCTGCACATTCCGTAGCCGTCTCCCTGATGCATATCGCGGGCTATCCTCGGACATTCGCCTCTGTCGCAGCAGTTCTCCGTTCCACGGGGAGAGCCGTTGTAGCCTGTAGAGATAACAGCGTCGTTCTTTACTATGACAGCGCCGTACTTCCTTTTGAGACAGGTGCTTCTGTAGGCGAAGACCTCGGCGCAGTTGAGATAAGTATCGACTTTTGAAACGCGCTCTGCGCCCTTTGATATGACCATGGCTGTATTCCTTACTGAGCCTTGAAAAGCGTACCTATCTCCTTGTCCTCAAAGAGATCGTAAAGCTTTTCGGGGTCTTTTCCGTTCATGATTATCATGTCGATGCCTGCATTTGTAGCTATTTTAGCGGCAGTTATCTTTGTGGACATGCCGCCTGTTCCCAGACTTGTTCCTGCGCCTCCTGCCATAGCCTCTATCTCGGGAGTTATCTTCTCAACCAGCGGTATTGGCTTGGCGTCGGGATTCGTGCGGGGGTCGTCGTCATAGAGAGAGTCGATGTCGGAGAGTATCAGCAGAAGGTCTGCACGGGACAGCTCCGCAACAAGAGCGGAAAGGGAGTCATTCTCGCCAATTTCAAGCTCCAGCTCATCTATAGCAATGGTATCGTTTTCGTTGACTATGGGGATAACGTCCATACCCACCAGCTTTTCCACGGTATTCATGAAGTTCTCGCAGTGGTTGGGGTTATTGATTATGGTCTTGGTGAGCAGAATCTGCGCCACGGTGACGCTGTATTTAGCAAACATATCGTCGTATACGTGCATGAGCTCACACTGACCGATAGCGGCAACAGCCTGCTTGGTCTTGGTGTCCTTGGGCTTTTCGGGAAGTCCAAGCTTACCTGCGCCCAGTCCAACAGCTCCCGAGGATACCATGATTATCTCACGGCCCGAGTTGTGCAGGTCGGATATAACGCGGACCAGATTGGTCATGCGGCGTATATTGAGCTTGCCCGTCTTGTGAGCCAGGGTAGAGGTACCCAGCTTTATGACGATACGCTGTTTTTCGGATATATTTCTCATAGTTCTGACTTCTTTCAGTTGACTTTGTTTCGGGGAGTGCCGCTCTGCCATGCCCTGATGTTATCGCAGACGATATCCACGAGGCGCTGTCTCGTTTCGAGAGGAGCCCATGCGGTATGTGGAGTGATAACGCAGTTTTTAGCGCCCTTTAACGGCGTGTCGGGAGACATTGGCTCCTTTACCAGTACGTCAAGGTACGCAGCGGCTATCTTTCCGTCGTTAAGTGCCTGTGCAAGGTCTGCTTCGCTGACAACTCCGCCGCGTGAGGTATTCACCAGCATAGCGGTAGGCTTCATGTGTGAGAGGAGCTCGCTGTTGATGATGCCTGCGGTCTTGTCCGTAAGAGGACAGTGGAATGTGAGCACGTCAGCCTTTTCTGCCGCTGTGAACAGGTCTGTGACCTCATAAGGGCAGTCCTTTGGCTGAGTTCTTGTGCTTATGACGATGTTCATGCCGAAAGCGGCGCCTATTTCAGCCACCTTGCGTCCGATAGAGCCGTAGCCCACGATAGCGAGAGTCTTGCCTGCAAGCTCCGAAGTGGGAACGGGGAAGTAAGAGAATGCAGGAGAGCGCTCCCATTCGCCGTTTTTTACGGCGTTATCGTAGTCTCTTACGCGGCTGAAGCGGTCGAGTATGTAAGCGAAGGTCTGCTGAGCCACGGCGTTGGTGGAGTACTGTCCCGCATTGCATACAGTTATGCCTTTCTTAGCGGCGTATTCTACGTCCACGTTATTGTAGCCCGTAGCAAAAAGACCGATATATTTTATATTGGGGCAGGCGTCCATTACCTCCTTGGTGATGAGCACCTTGTTGCAGAGCACTATGTCTGCGTCGCCGATATTAGCGGCAGTCTCCTCGGGCTTGGTGAGGGGGATTATCTTCACGTCTCCCAGCTCTTCAAGCTGAGCAGTGGGGATATCGCCGCTTATGTTTACGGTGTACCAGTCGAGAGCAGCTATTTTCACGGCTTATTTCTCCTCGCTTTTCTTGCTGTCGGAAGCAGCGGCTTCCTCAGTCTTTTTCGGCTTGCACACAAAGGTGGAGATAAGTGCTGCCAAAATGAGTATGAACTCGATCAGTCCAACTGTGTAGAAAAGAGTTTTGTTCTCGGATACCCACAGCAGCAGGGATATAGGAGGAGCGATAGCGAAAATAAGCTGAAAGGGCTTCTTCTGTACAGCAAATCTGTAAGCAAAGAAAATTATCGAGATGATAACCAGTGAAAGGTGCATTGTAAAGCCGAATGGGAATATGGAAGGATGCTCCGCATCGGAGATCTGTGCTATAGTGGAAATCATATTCAAAAGGTTCATAATTACTCCGATCTTCCGTCCGAAAAGGCGCACTGCGCAGGGGACGGATATATTAAAAGTTGCATAAGTCTGCACATTACAGTATAACACAAACAGTGGGAAATTTCAACTATTCTTTTAAAAAATACACAAAAAATTTATGGCGCATAGGTTCAGATTTTCGGCTGTTTTTAACAGAGGGGTTGAATTTGCCGCCGCTATAACGTATAATATATTAGAGTAACAAAAATGCGTTTTTACTGATTAATGATAAAGTTAAGAGTTGAGAGTTAATGTGTTTGCTTCGCTCACGCTATTTAGATAATGTCGCCGCAGGCGACACCGCAACTGTCAACTCTAAACTCTCAACTCTCAACTTAAGAAAGGTGCATTTTATGATATATATGCTTGAAGATGAGCAGGGTATCCGCGATTTCGTGCTGTATGCCCTGAGAAACAGCGGCATGGAGGCCGAGGGCTTCGAGACGCCGAGCGCTCTCCGCGAGGCAATGGCAAAGGAGCTTCCCGAGCTGCTGCTGCTGGACAGAATGCTTCCCGAGGAGGACGGACTGACCGTGCTGAAAAAGCTCCGCAGCGCTCCCGAAACACGGAAGCTCCCCGTGATAATGCTGACCGCCAAGGACACCGAGCTCGACAAGGTCGAGGGGCTGGACAGCGGCGCTGATGATTACATTGCAAAGCCCTTCGGCATGATGGAGCTCATGTCGCGCATAAAGGCGCTTCTGCGCCGTACTTCTGATATTCCGGCAGAGGCGGAAAAACTGGAGCTTTCGGGGCTTTCCATTTATCCCTCGAAGCATGAGGTCTTTGCGGACGGCGAAAAGGTAACTCTGACTCTTAAAGAGTACGACCTGCTGCTTTTCCTTGTGAAGAACAGGGGGGAGGTATTCTCCCGTGACAGGCTGCTCCGTGAGATATGGGGCTATGACTTCTCGGGCGAGAGCCGTACAGTTGACGTTCACGTCAGGACTCTCCGCTCAAAGCTGGGAGGCTGCGGAGAGCTTATACAGACTATCCGCGGCGTAGGCTACAAGGCAGGTGATGAGCCCGATGACTAAGAAAATATTCCTGAGTATCGTGACTATCTGCGGTATTTCCGTCATAGCGGTAATGCTGCTCATTACGGCACTCATAAACGACAGGACTGCGGACAGTGCTTCGGAGCAGGCAAGGAGTGAAGCGCGGCTCATAGCCTCCGCTGTGGAAAAGGGCGGCAGCGATTACCTCTTTGATACGGACTTCGGCGATGATATCCGCGTGACGTGGATAGACAGCGGCGGAAAGGTGCGATTCGACTCCGCGCAGGACGCGGATTCCCTTGAAAACCACGCCGACCGCGAGGAGATATCACAGGCTTTGCAAACAGGGGAGGGCAGCTCCTCACGCTATTCCGAGACCATAATGAAAAAGACTGTGAACCATGCGGTAAGGCTCAGTGACGGCTCTGTAATAAGAGTTTCGGGAGCTCACAGCTCCTTTGCCGCACAGCTTCTGAAGCTGATAAATCCCATACTGCTCATACTTGCGGCAGCTGCGCTGTTTTCGGCACTTTCCGCAAGCGCCGTATCACGCAATATAGTCAAGCCCATCAACGACATTGACCTTGAACACCCCGACGCGCAGAAGAACTACAAGGAGCTTGCGCCCCTGCTGGAAAAGCTGCGCACCCAGAACAGCAAGGTAAGCCGACAAATGGACGAGATACAGAGCAGGCGCGAGCAGTTCAGCCTTATGACCGAGAGCATGACCGAGGGACTTATTATCGCAGACCCCAAGCTCATGGTGCTTGCCTGCAATACTGCGGCGCTGAAGCTTCTCGGCACGGGCAGCTTCACCATGGGACAGAGCATATACGCTCTCAATAATTCCGATGTTTTCCGCCGCTGTATGCTCAACGCTCTTGGAGGCAGGCGCTCCGAGTGCATACTCCGTACAGGGGGCGGTCAGCGCGAGGTCATCGCCAGTCCTGCCAACAGCATTGATATGGTCTGCGGACTGGTGGTGTTCATCATGGACGTTACCGAAAAACAGGAGCTTGAGACCATGCGCCGCGAATTTACGTCAAATGTGTCCCATGAGCTGAAAACTCCACTGACCACTATTTATGGTACGGCGGATATGCTTGCAGGCGGTATGGTACAGCCCGAGGACGTTGCGCAGTTCGGCGGCAATATCCGCAGCGAAGCCGAAAGGCTCATAAACCTTATCAACGATATCATATCCCTTTCCAAGCTGGACGAGGATACAGCTCCTCATGAAAGCGAGAATGTGGAGCTCTACGGGCTTGCTGAGGAGATACTTGACCGCCTGAAGCTCAGTGCCGAGGAAAAGGGCGTTACAGTGTCTCTTGCAGGCGAAAGGGTGTCCCTGCTGGGCAGCAGGACCATTCTCAGCGAGGTGCTGTACAATCTCTGCGATAACGGCATAAAGTACAATGTCAGCGGCGGAAAGCTTGAAGTGAAGATATCTCACGCTCCTCAGCGCGCTATAATAACCGTCAGCGATACGGGAATAGGCATACCAAAGCAGCATATAGGGCGTATTTTCGAGCGCTTTTACCGTGTTGACAAGAGCCGCTCCCGCAAGATAAAGGGTACGGGTCTGGGACTTTCCATTGTCAAGCACGGAGTTATGTACCACAACGGAACTGTCCATGTGGACAGCGAATCGGGCAGGGGAACGGTATTTACCGTGGAGCTGCCCATTGAAAAGAAAAACAACGAGCAAGGAGATAATATATGAGCAGGACTATTACTGCTGAGGAGATAAAAGACCTTGAAGGCGCTGTGCTTGTGGATATAAGAGACAGCTCCGCCTTTGAGTACGGACATATCAGCGGAGCTGTGAATATGCCGCAGGAGCAGGTCCTCACGGCGGAGCTCCCCTGTGACAAAAAGATAGTGATATACTGCAAGAGCGGTATCATCAGCGGAGATATAGCCGACAGGCTCTGCGATAAGGGCTATGACGCATACGACCTTGCAGGAGGCTATGTGGACTGGCTTCGCAGGAAAATGGAGCAGCGTGACGTCACGGAAGCGGTAGAGCTGAGCCTGCGGAAGAAGTTCAAGAAATCCATATGGTGCAAGTTCACCAAGGCGATAAACGAGTATGAGCTGGTGCAGCCAAATGACAGGATAGCTGTCTGTATATCGGGCGGCAAGGACTCCATGCTCATGGCGAAGCTTTTTCAGGAGCTGAAACGCCACGACAAATTCCCATTTGAGGTGGTATTTCTTGTTATGGACCCGGGGTACAGTCCCGAAAACCGCAGGGTTATCGAGGAAAATGCCCGTTCAATGTCCATACCCGTCCATATTTTTGAGTCGGATATATTCGATTCTGTGTACAATATTGAGAAGAACCCCTGTTACATATGTGCGAGAATGCGCCGCGGCTATCTCTACAGCCACGCAAAGGCGCTGGGCTGCAACAAAATAGCTCTGGGACACCATTTTGACGACGTCATCGAGACGATCCTCATGGGTATGCTCTACGGCGGACAGGTGCAGACCATGATGCCCAAGCTACACAGCACCAACTTTGAGGGCATGGAGCTCATAAGGCCCCTGTATCTGGTGCGTGAAGCCGAGATAAAGCACTGGCGGGACTACAACGATCTGCACTTTATACAGTGCGCCTGTAAATTCACCGATACCTGCACTACCTGTGCGCCCGACAGCCGTTCCGTGTCAAAGCGTCTGGAGATAAAGAACCTCATTGCGGAGCTGAAAAAGGTGAATCCGCAGGTGGAGAAGAATATCTTCCGCAGCGTGGAGAACGTCAACGTGAACACTGTCATCGCCTATAAGGACAACGAGGGAGTTCACCGTTTCACCGATAATTACAGCCGTAATCTGTAGGGGCGGATATTATCCGCCCGAGCTTTTAGCCGTTAGCTATTAGCTTTAGGTTGGCGGCACCTATGAATTGGATTCTGTATGTAGGGGACGGCGGCTTCGACGTCCCTTAACGTGCGGATAGTATTCACCCCTAATGATCACTGATCACTTGAAACTAAAAATCCCGAAAGCGTAGTGCTTTCGGGATTTTTTGCTATATTAGGCTTATTACTGCCAGAATATGATGAGGTCTTCAGCTCTGTCAAGAACAGCAGGACAGTGCTGTATCATGGAGCTGCCGTTTATATCCAGACAGAGTGCCAGCGTGAACACTATGGTCGCAGCCATTGAAACGCCTGCGAGGATATATCTGCCCTTGTTTTCATGGGGCTTGCTGCAGCCGCGGAAGATTCCCAGCATTGCCACGATGAACAGCAGAGGTGTGAAGTCGAAGAGATAATGGGTAACTATTCCGCCCAGTGACATATCCAGCCATGCTGTTATGAATGAAACCGCAAGGCATATCCATATCAGCTGTCGTCTGCTGCGGTCGGGAAGCTCCTTTGACTTCTTTCCGAAAGCATAGGGCAGCATGAATGCTCCGAACATCAGAACAGGGAACATGAGAGCTCCGCAGCCTGACGAGATATAGGTATATGCAGGGTAATTCTCAAGATATACGGGAGCTGTCTCAATGAACGGGAATGAGCTCCTCAGCTTCGGCGGATGAATGAAATAGTGAATGACAGCGTCGGGGATACGGGCGAGTGAGAGCTTGTTTGCACCTGCGTTGCTGACTGTGAGCTGATATATAGCTCCGAACTGGAAAGGTGAATCAAAACGTGCGGCATTGTACTTCATGATAAGTACAGCACCTGTCATAAGCGGTATCAAAAAGCTTGCCGCAAGGGCGATGCGCCACGGTAGCTTTTCTTTTTTATCGAAAAGGATCCTCCAGAAATACGGTACGAGGATAGCTGCACAAAGAGCTATGGTCGGGCGTGAAGCCACGCACAGTGCCAGAGCAGCGCCGCTGAAGAACAGCAGCAGGGGCTTCAGCTTTTTGTTCTTGGTGGTTATGGCGGTCATTCCTGCTGAAAGGCACAGCATTATGTAGCACAGACCTGTTGCCGACGGTACTGTGTACCTGTCTATGCAGTTGGCTGTGAACCATATTCCGATAGTTGCAGCTGCCGTTGGCATTATCAGCAGGAGCAGAAGCAGGTTCGGTTTCAGCTTTAACAGCTTTATTGCTGCAAGTACAGTCAGGCACATGAACATGAGTCCCATTATGATAAAGAAGTTATTTGCCATTGCCATGGTGGGCACATAACCTGTTACCTTGTAATAGGGATAATAAAAGGTAATAACGGGAGCAGCTCCGAAATAGCAGTAATAGTGTCCTTTGTAATAGGCGTAATCCCAGAGGAAATCCACACCCTTATCGGATCTTTCACTGTCATCGTAGACGTTGTCGAGATTTTCAAGCTCGGGGGCGACCTTGGCGTTAAGATAGACCTGACCATTTAGGAATGCCTGTAAAGTTGAAGCATAGGGATCGTCCAAGTAGTCGGCATCGGAGGCGTATTCTCTCGGAGTCTGGTCGGGAGCGCTGAAAAAGTAGCCTGTGAATATGACGAGCAGCATCATTGCCGCAACAGCGATTATATGGGAATTCTTCCTGTTGTCGTAGGTCACTTCGCAGAAGCGGTATATCTTTATGGCGGCAAGGAGCATCACCAGTGTCAGCAGTGAGAAGAATCTTATATCCGAGAAAGCGTAGGCAGGCTTGCTGAGTACTCTTATATTGCGGATAGTCATTTTGCCGCCGACGCCGTCGATATTTATTCTGAGGCTTCTCAGAGTTTTATAGGGCTTGAAGCTCATGGAGAGCTTTGTATCCTGTCCGCTGATACGCTTATGCTGGAGGGTATATTCACGCAGCGAGAGATTATCGTCGGTAATGCTGAGCTTAACGTCGAAGGGCGGGATAGGTTCTTCGGCGTCGAATTCCATTTCGATATCGTTTATATCGTCGGGGAGATCATTGATCGTAAGCTTGGAATTGCCGCATTCCACAGTTATCTCCTCGTCTGCTGTTGCGCCTGCGGAGCCTGTTATTTCCATATTGCTGGGCAATAACTCTTCGTTTACGTAGACAGTGCCGAAGCTTTTGCCGTTGAATATGAACACCTCGGCTGTGAGCAGTATCAAAGCACATAATGCGCCTGTGTTGAGGAGCTTGCCAAGTTTTTCATCTGAATATCTGCCTGCAAGAAGCGCTCCGAAAGCGAGCAGGCTCGAAACAGTCATGGCAGCGGCAGAAAGACCGCTTTCGCCGTTTATCATGTTTGACGCGGTGATCGCATGCAGCAGCAGAAATATACACAGGAGCAGACAGGCTGCACCTATGAGTTTTTTTCGGAATTTTCCCGCAGTATCGGCGAATTTTTTATCGCTGCCGAATTTCTTTTCAAGTAAAGTGTCGGCTGCAAAGGCTGCACCGAAGCATATGACAGGTATAATAGCAGATAAAAGCATAAAGAGCTCTCCTTTTGACGATTTTTGAGGTATCTATTAATTAGACGTATATACACGCGAAATCTCTCACCTTTTTTGAAAAAAATCTTTATTTCAAATAAAAACAGTGACTTTATTATTATACGCTGACATGGAAGGTCAAATCAAGAGGAAATGCTGCCTGTCCGTATTTTTTTATGGAATTTCGGCAGTTTGTACATAATTTCTCAGTATAAGCTCTTTGCAGGTCTGTGCGTCTGAAAGAAAAATATACTGACCGGCCATAGTTTGTCAACAGCAGGTGTATTTAAAGCACATTATTTACCGCAATTGTTGACAAAAATAGTGTATTATGATAAACTGAAAGTATAAGGGGAGCTCTGCGTGCTCCTACGAAATGACAGGAGGTAAAAGGCAATGGACATAAAAAATCATATCAGGGCGCTTGTTACGGCAGCTGTTATGGCTGCGGCACCTATGGCTGTAAATATCTCATCGGCTTCGGCTGAGGATTATATAGTCGAGAATGCTCAGGTGCTCACCCTCTTCGGAGATGTAAACTTCGACGGCAATGTAGGTATCTCGGACGCTGTTCAGCTCAACCGCTATCTGCTGGGACGCATCAGCGAGCTTGGCAACATCAGGAACGCCGATCTTCTGGCTGACGGTGTTATCGACATTTATGACATGGTATACCTGCGAAAGCAGCTGGTGGCTGAGAACAAGCCTGCGGGCACAAAGCTCAGCATAAAGGTCGTGGATATGATGTCGGGCGAACCTCTTGATAATGCTGACATCTGGCTTAACGAGATGAACGGAGACTATCTGTATGACATCGGCGACACTATTTCTACCGGCGGCGAGGACGTGAATTATTACGGACTTCCCGATGATAAGGATTATAAGTATTTTCTTACCGTAGAGAATCTTCCTAAGGGCTACGGCGGCGGATACGGGATATGGGATCATGTAGTCATCTTCGATATCGAAGCAGGCACAGCCGAGAAAGAGCTTGTTGTAAGAGTTGCTGCCGATGATGCGGAAAAGAATGTCAAGTTCACCCATATGGACTGGTGTCAGGGAAGAGAAAATATTGGCTACGGCAACCTCTTTATCACTGACAAGGAGGGTAATTATTACTATCAGAGACAGTATACGGGAGAAATGGCGCTTCCTGACGGCGAATATCACGCTGATTTCAATTTCTTTGATTATCCCGTTGCTTTTGTTGAGCCTGACAGCGATTTCGCTAAAAGTCTCATGGAAAATTATCCCGATGCCAAGTTTGAGGATCTCTCAAAGGGCATAGACTTCTCGGTAGTGAATGGCAAGCCCGACAGAGAACTGTTCCTTAACTTCGGTCCTATGGAGGATTCGGGCAATACTATCAATGTAAGCTGCTATGACAGTCTTACAGGCAAGCCGCTTGAGGGCGTTGAGCTCTCGCTTGTTGAAGCTCCCTACAGCTACGCTAAGAAAACGACATGGACCTCCGACGGTACCACAAAGGTATTCAACGATCTCTACCGTACAGGCTACGACTGCTATAAGGTCGTGGTCGAAAGAGTTCCCGAGGGGTATATACAGAGTTCAAGAGATCAGGGTGTGGGCTTTGGTTATGTGTATAACTATTCCACTAATTTCGATTTCTATTTCACGCCCTATGACGGCGAGAAAAATCTTTCCTTCGACGTTCTGACATGGCCCGATAAGCAGCCGTATACAGGCAATTGCACATACACTGTTATGCAGGGCAATTCAGTAGTTCTTTCAGGCGTAAAGCCCGGTGAGAAGTTCGGTATCAAGGACGGAGAATATATGATCTATGCTGAATCATACGATGAAGACGAGCCCTTCCGCGGCGCATGGATCAATTCAGAGCTTGGTCAGGAGCTTGCGAAGGAAACAGATGTATTCGCTGACGGAGCTGCATTCAAGTCGGATATGGCAAAGTTCACAGTAAAGGACGGAAAGCTTGATAAGGTCATCACTCTCTATGTGGGCGCCAAGGAAAAAGGAATGTCCGATTTTGAAAGAGAAGAAATAGAAAATCAGAAACGTGAGGAAGAGGAGCGCCTACAGAAAGAAGAGGAATATCAGAAATTGCTTCTCGAGGAAGCTGAAAAAGAATAAAGCAGTTTGCGACCGCTTATAAGTACTGTTTTTCAATAACGCAGAAAAGCGCTTTCGTTTTTACGGAAGCGCTTTTTATATTCATTAGTTTGAACATTAATTTCCATGTAATAAAAAATCATTGCGGGGCTATACTACTATCACGGCATCAAATTAAATTCAAGGAGATAACAGAAATGAGCAATAACAGCAATAACAAGGGCGTAATGACTGAAAAGGGCAGAGAGGCTCTTGAAAGATTCAAGATGGAGTCTGCAAACGAGCTTGGTATCAATCTCAAGCAGGGCTACAACGGTGATCTTACTTCCCGTGAAGCAGGTTCGATCGGCGGCAGCATGGTCAATATGATGTGTCCGGAACAACAATGGAATTTTACGCGAAATGATATGAGATCAATGGGGCACAGGAGAGTGCTTACATATTCGATGCAGGTGGGAATATAGGCATATAAAAAGGAAGATGAAAACAGCTCCCGTCCGATCATGGACAGGAGCTGCTGCAATATCAATGAACTTATCTTAAAGCATCAGCTTTCAGATGCTTTCTGCTCTGACTCTTTTGTATCACTGTTATCATTTTTTTCGGAGACATTATCTATAACAGCTCCTAAAACAGTGGGCAGAACATTGGATATGATAGTGATCATGGTTGCGATCTTTTGCGCTTTTATTATACCCAGTGCATTGTTGATGAATGTATTGCTTATCACGGAAGAAGCCATTTCAAAGCTTTCTGCTGAAAGCATTACAGCAAACATAAGCCTCTGGTTTTTATTCACTGATTTTTCGTCAAAGCCTTTGCAGCCGTCAAGGAAAGTATCGGCTTCTAATATCTCAGCGGCAATTGCTTCGGGAGCTTCATCAATGCCGATCAGTGTCCCGAGGGCAGAAAAAGCGCATCCGCCCGTAATATCAGCCTTGTTGTCCTTCAGTATGTTATAAATGCTGATGACCTTATCACATTTTTCCCTGATATTTCCGTCTGTCAGTGCAAGTATCTCGCTGAGTCCCTGCACAGAATCAGGATCTGCTTTGATTTTGCAGGTTTTTCTCAGGTAATCAAAGCACTCATTCATGTCGCTGATCATCGTATCAACAGGTCTGTCTGAAAGAGCGAGGAGTATCACATAGGAAATATCCTCTGAGCCTGTGAGTATGGGGTGCTGCTTTTCCATTTGCTTCATGATCTCGTTATGCTTTTCAACGATCTCATCAGCGCTATCCTGTTTTCCCAGGTCACAAATAAGCATTGCAGCAAGGACCATGTAGGAATTGTCCCTGAACTTTCCCTTGTGCAGCTTCTTATAGACTGCCTTGACATCTTCTATGTACTGTTCGGGAGCTTCGGACAGTGCCATTTCACTGAGCAGAGCAAGCTTCACAGCATCTCTGTATTCGGAAAAAAATCCTGTATGCTTATTGAGCAGCTTGCGGCATTCAGTCAGCTTTTCAATATCAGCTTCTTTGTCGGCACCTGTAAATATCAGTCCTGCCGCTATGCTCATCATACCTTTTTCAAGCATGAACTTCTTTGAAACGGCATTGCGGTTCCTTAAAAAAAGATCACACTTATTCCTTAACCTTTCAGTCATATGCGCCTCCTTATTATTTTATCCATCTCTCAGTACTATCAATATAATAATACATATGAGACCCTGTTATGTAAAGACAGGATCATATTTACGCAGGATACGGATAAACAGTTTTATGGCAGCTCACAGCTTCATTGTACATGACCCGGGACAATCTATCACCTTATTAAGCAGCTTGGAGATTATTTCGTCCTTTTTATCTATCTGTTTTTCTCTGAATATCAGATGATCTTCAAGCATGCCGATCTGTTTCTGCAAATGGTTCAAGCGCTTTTCATAGTCAGCACGTATTTCCTCGTTCCTCACTACAAGAATGCTTATCATCTCATTTTTATCATGTATCAGTGCTTTAAGGGCAGATACATCATCAGAACTGCTGTCATCGCTGAACATATCCAGAAGTACATCTGCAAGCGGCGCAATAGTGCTCTGATACTTAAAGCTTCCGGGATCGTTGTTTTCCGAGAATATTTTCTTGATAGTTGCTTCGGAAATATAACAATTATTCTTTTCAAGCATATCCATGATCTGCGAATTGGTCAGACCATTGTCCTTTTTTACCTTGCGAAGCCTTTCGACTGTATCACGTTTCAGTTTGTTGATTTCCATTTAGTTTACTCCTTTGACGATACTGTAACTGTTATTGATACTTAGAGCCATTTTTTCTTTTTGAAGAATATCAGACTTATTATAACTATCAGGATACTTACTGCAATTACGATAGGATAGGCTGATCTATACTCCAGTTCGGGCATATATTTAAAGTTCATGCCGTACCAGCCTGCAATAAGGGTCAGCGGCATAAAAATAGAGGTTATGACTGTAAGCAGAGCCATAATGCGGTTCTGCTTTATATCAAGCTTTGACTGGTATATATCCCGTATCTGGATCGAATATTCACGGAGCGAGGCTGTAAAATCATGCAGTCTTGAAACGCGCTGTGTAAAAAGATGAAAATAGCGGGTATTATCCTCTTTAAAGAAATCGTTTTCATTTTCTTCAAGTTCCTGACTGAGCTCAAGAAGCTGTTCATAGTGAACTCTGAGGTCACGCAGATCACTTCTGATACGGCTGACTCTCAGTGAGGGATCCTTTTCTTCGCCTTCAAGAATATTGGATTCTATCGTATCAAGTTCCTTGTCAAGATTTTCGAGAGCTATCTGATCCTTAGTCACTATCTGTTCAAGGAAATCGAATATAAAGCGTTCAAGGCTGGGCATTATCCAGCGTTTGGTGCTGATGATATTGTTTATCAGCTTATTCACGAAGCCGCTGTCATCAATAAATACGATACCCTTTTCATCGAGGGCAAATGCGAAGTTTGTATTTGGCGCTGAGATGTTTTCTATGTCGGGCACAGAAAAAGTTCCTGTCAGCGAGTCGTAGTTTACCTCGGCTTTAGTAGAATGGACAGCGGAAAGATCAATATCCATTTCGATACCCATATCAAATTTATTCCTGTTTTCCAGCCATTCGGCTGATGTCAGCACAGCAACGAATTTATCGTTTTTATTTTTGAAGTCCAGCTTCTTGACTTTTTCAAGCGTGTTTTTTATATAGTAATACATAGCCACCACATATATAAGTTAGTCCCGAGCGATCTTTGTATCGCTTCGCGTGTGTATTTGATCATCATATCCTGCATTTACCATTGCCAATACAGGTTTACATTAGTAATTATGATACCATAAATAAGGGGAAATGTCAATTGAAAAGCCATAGGATCCCGAAATCAGGCTCAGGATCGCTATGGCTTTCGCTTTTTGTACGGACTGAAAAAACACGGAGTCTGCCTGATGTGACAGACAAAATCGTTATCTCTTAAAGCTCATAACGTATTGACTCGACCGCCATTGAAAGGACCTCGGAAATATACGGCTTGTCCACTTTATAATAAAAAACAGATCGGATACGCTGAGGATCGTACTCATAAGCGGATTCTATCGCTTTTCTCATATTGCGCTCGACAGCTCGGACATTCGTGCCGTGATCCTCTGCGATCCTGGGATAGAGCTCCTTTGTCAGGGATCTCAGGAGCTCGGGGGAATCCAAAGCCATAAGTATTGCTTTTATGAGAAGATGATAGCCGTTTAGATTAGGGCGTATCCCAAGCTTCTGAACAAATCTGATAACAGTTTTTTCCAGCTGAGCTGTATGCAGGTCTTTATTTTCCATAGACTGATCGGTGGGGAAAAGGTATTTCTCTTTTTCTTCTTTTTCATTGATGATAGTATTGGTCGATAGCATATTGATTCTCCTTTTTTGTTCTTTTTGCTGTGGCTTTTTCTGTTTATTATTTTTCGGTGCCCGATATCATAGATATTGACAGAAAATGCTATAAAACAGAAATTATCGTTTTTTTAAACCTATTTACTACATATGCATTATATCATAAAGGCTGTTTTTATGACAAGTTTTTTTCGGTATAATTTGAGTATATTTTGGGGCTATCCGATTATACCGAAAATATACCTCAAAAGACAAAATGCAGCATTGAATTTAAAAATATGAGCAGTTTCGATTGCAAATTTCCGTTCTTTGTATTCTATGAGAGAGACAAGTTTTTCAGCCGAAGTATCATAAAAAAACGACCGTAAGCAAAACATTTACTTACGGTCGGAGCTTTGTTATATATGATTTTATCAAGACATTATACCATTTCAGAGGTATATCCGTCATTCATATTTTTTGAAAATAAGAGTAGAGTTGTTTCCGCCGAAGCCGAATGAGTTTGAAGCCGCAGCTTTTATATCCTTCTTTATTGCTTCGTTGGGTATATAATTGAGATCAAGCTCGGGATCGGGTTCACCATAGTGTATGGTAGGCGGAAGTATGCCTGTTTCAATAGCCTTGATACAAGCAATGCCCTCAAGAGCACCGCCTGCTGCAAGAGTATGGCCTATTGCAGCCTTGATGGAAGAAACGGGGATATCGTATGCTCTCTTCCCGAATACCTTCTTTATAGCCATTGTCTCGTAAAGGTCATTGAGACTTGTTGATGTACCGTGCGCATTGATATATCCGATCTCGTCGGGTGACATTCCTGCGTCGCGGAGAGCTCGCTCCATAGCATCAGCCATGCCCTCGCCGTCTGTCTTGGGAGCTGTCATATTGTAAGCCTCACAGGTCATGCTCGCACCTGCAAGCTCACAGCGTATCCTTGCGCCTCTTGCCTTTGCGTGCTTCTCTGATTCGATAATTATGCAGCCGCTTCCCTCGCCCATGATGAAGCCGTCACGGTTCTTTGTGAAGGGGCGCGGAGTTTTTGTGGGATCACTGTCAACAGACATTGCAAGCACCTGATTGAAGCCGCTTATAACAATGTTTGAGACTGTATTTGAAAGTCCGCCTGTAATGACCATATCATACAAACCTGACTGTATGAGCTGCTTTCCGAGAGCAACAGCATAGCCTGATGAAGCGCAGGCTGTAGAGACATTGAATGTGGGACCCTGTATACCGTGCTTCATAGCAAGCATTGAAGGGATAGCGCTCGGCATACGCTTTAAAGTAGTGTTCGGCTTGATATCAAGCTCGCCGTCCTCGTAGGAGTTATCGGAAACACCGAAAATAATTGCTATCCTGTCTGCGTTGAGGGTGCTGAAATCAGCACCGCAGTCCTCGATCGCTTCGCCTGCGGCAGCAAGTCCCATTCTTGTTGCCTTTGTTGTTGCACTGAGCTGACGCTTTTTCCAGTATTTTGAAGCAACTGCCTCAAATGCGTCATCGACCTCTGCTGCTATGGTCGTATCGTGTTTATCGGTAGGGATACGTGTTATCTTTTTTACGCCGCTTTTTCCGCTTATAAGGGCGTCCCATAATTCATCGGTATTAAGACCCAGAGCACTTATGGAGCCAATACCTGTTACTACTATCTTTTCCATATTGATCCTTTCTTTACTGCGCGATGTCCGCAAGAGCATTATACAAGACGGCTCTGCTTGTACTGCTTTATGTATTCTCTGTATTTCTCGGGCTCGAATGTGCCGAAATTATCAGAAATATATTCTATGAGCGAAAGAGCCTCGGGAAGTCCCTGCTTTTTGCCAACGAAAACATCGGCATAGCCTATCTCGTAAGCCTGATCCGCAGGTATCATATCACCTGTCATAACAAGCTCATAGGCATTTTTCATGCCGCATATCTCGATATTTCTTGCAACTCCGCCAAGTGCGGGAAGTATGCCGAATGTGGATTCGGGCTGACCTATTCTCGCGCCTTTTTCAAGTATCCTGTAATGGCTGTTTACAGCGATCTCGCTGCCCGAACCGATACAGAATCCCGTTACCACGCTTACTACGGGGAAAGGCAGGCCGCGGAGAAATGTGAAATGGCTCTTCTGCAAAATATGACTTGCAGGAAGTTCATCGGAAGTATCATCGTAAGCTTCCTTTTCTGAGCGCTCGGCAAGTGCGCCTACATCTGCGCCTGAGCTGAAATGTCTGCCGCCGCCATAGATGATCATGCCCTTGATGCCGCCTTTTTCTGCTCTTTCTGCCACCTTTACCATGATCGCTTCAAAGGTGTTCAGAAAAGCAGTTGTCATCATGTTGTTGTTGGGCGCGTCCATAACGAGATGGAGTATGCCGTTTTCTTCGTTTAAACTGATATTGATGATATCACTCATTGCTGCCGCCTCCGTTCTTTACTGCCATAAGACGATAGAAAGCTCTTGACTCGCAGTCCAGCACCTCTGCCGCAGTTCCTGTTCTTGCCTTTACGAAGCAGGCAGTTATCTGATCGGCTGCCCATTTGCTCTTATCCTTGAAAAGTCTTGCTGTCCATTCGTCAATACCCTCGGCAGGGATCACCATATCGAAAAGCTCTGCAAGCTCCTCTGACGGCTCATCGTCTGCAAGGGCGGTGAGGAAGGGTGCTTTTGTGAAGAAAGCTCTGATATCATCATTGATATCACCTGATATCCTGCTGTTTTTTACGATAAGCAGACAGGGACTTCCAAGCTCGGCGTTCAAAAGCCCGCTGAGTGAGGTCATGCCGCTTACCTCCGTCGTATATTCCTTTATTTCTGTTTTTATATCATTCATGAAGATTCCCCCATACTTTTATTGATAATCTGTAACTGCTCTCATGATATAATATTTTTTCTATCCGAGAGCCTGCGCGCTTATACTCTTTTATAAAGTATATCTGCCGCCGATCACATCTTCAAGAGTATATATTTTGCACTTTCTGCTTACTCTTGAAAACTTCTTTATTGCACCATTGGCGCTTACATCAAAGAACTCCTTTACTCCCAGCTCCTCCAGCTTTTTCAGTGCAAGATCCCAGCGCATGGGTGTAAAGACGTTAAGCAGATTTTCCTTTCTGACCTCGTCCACTGTTTTCAGAACTGTCTGATCGAAGACCGAGATGAGTGGATATTCAGGTTCCTTGTAGTCAAGCCTGTTGCAGAGCGAGATGTATTCGGTCGAAAACTGCTCCATAAGAGGATGATGAAAGGCAGTGCCCGTATTCATTGTGAAAGCCTTGATAGCTCCCTCACTCAGACATAACGCGATAGCCTTTTCAACTGCCTCAGCCTTACCGCTTATCATAACGTGGAAGTCGGAATTTCCGCTTCCGATGACCAGTTCATCAGAAGTGAACTTATCGCATAAAAGCTCTTTCAGCTCATCGTAATTGAAACCGATAATGATACCCATATCGAGCTTGAAGCCTTTTTCCTGAAGTCCGCGAAACATCGAAAGATGCGACATAACGATATCATGAGCGTCCTCATGTCTTATTGAACCAAAGCATGCGCTTGCGCTTACTATGCCTGAGCTGTAGCCTGCACCGATATCGGGAATGATGCCTTTACCGATAAAATATTCATACACAACTCTGTCGCAGAGAAAAGGCACCATCCATTCGGCAGCCTTTTCGCTGTGACCCGTGTTCTTATCCATATCCATGTCAAGACCAAGTCTTGCAAAAGCTTCTTCTCTGTATGTCTCATATCTGTCCATCAGTTCGGGAGTGAACTGTGCCAGAAGTTTTTCGGGTTTTGAACCTATGCCGTTAAATAAAAATGCTCTGTTGTACATTATATCTATTGCTCCTCTTATATTTCGGGCACTGATGGGTAAATATAATGACAAAATACATGGATATTTTTGATAGCATATCGTGTCGGTCTCCCTGTATCGGGATATACACGTTCGATCAGTTCCGCCCTGTTTCTGTTTTTAAGAACCATGATCACAGATCTTTCCAATGATTTTGGAGATTTGGGAACATAAAGGTTTTATTGTCCTTATCCGTTTTGTGACCTCGGTACTACGCATGCAGCGTGCCGCGTATTTGTAAACAGTCCATATTCTATAATATCAGATATCTAAACTCTTGTCAATAACAAAAGTGCTGCGATCGATATAATACCATTGAAGCATGGAGCCGTGACGGATGTCAGGACAAATATCACGGTGATACATCTGAAATGTTTAAAAAGGGAATAATATTCCTTGTTCTATGCCATACTATATGTATGGGAGGGATCAGAATGAAGAAAGCGGACTCAACTGAGCTGACACTGAAAAAGCAAACATTGACGGCGTGGGCTAATATACTTTATAAAAAAGGCTTGATAGACGCCGCTCGTCTTGGAAGAATGACGTCAATGATCGAACGTATTGACAAAGGCAGGAAGCACTATACCATTAACAATGATCACTGATCATAGGGTGTGTCGTGAAGATACACTCTTTTTTGATATATGGACGAGGCTCGGCTTTTTGAGTTGACAGAGAGTAGTCGGTATGGTATAATAATATATAAATCAACAAGCCATAAAGGAGATACGGCATATGGATATTTATAGTGTGGCTAATCAGATGAAAATGGAACGTAAGACCATTTTTGATATGAAAATGCGCGTGACGTTCTATGCCCGAGTCTCTACGACCAGAGAGGAACAGGAAAATTCCATTGAAAACCAGATCGCATTTTTCACGGATATGATACAGAAAAATCCGAACTGGAAATATGTTGACGGATATGTTGACCGTGTACGCGGCGAGTCAGCCGAGAACCGCACAAACTTCATGTGTATGGTAGAGGACGGCAAGGCAGGTAAATTTGACCTTATCCTGACTAAAGAGGTCAGCCGTTTTGCAAGAAATACGATCGACAGTCTGACTTATACCCGTGATCTGCTCAGAGCAGGAGTCGGAGTATTCTTCCAGAATGATAACATCTGCACCATAGATACGGACAGTGAGCTCAGACTTACTATCATGTCAAGTATTGCTGCCGATGAAGTCAGGAAGCTTTCCGAGCGTGTACGCTGGGGACATAAGCGTGCCATCGAAAGCGGCAATGTTATGGGAAACAGCCGCATATTTGGCTACGACAAGCGTGACTGCAAGCTTGTTATAAACGAAGAAGAAGCAAAAATGGTAAGGCTGATCTTTGAGCTTTATTCAACAGGCGATTACAGCTCCCGTAAGCTTGAAAAAATCCTCTGGGAAAAAGGTTATCGCAGCCGAAACGGTACTCGAATCCATCATAATACCATTAACAGTATTATTCAGAATCCGAAATACAAGGGCTATTACTGCGGCAACAAGGTCAAGATAGTTGACTATCGGACCCGCGAACAGCGCTTTTTGCCTGAAGAAGAGTGGATAATGTATAAAGATGAAACAGGGGAGGTAGTTCCTGCCATCGTCAGCGAAGAGATATGGGAAAAGAGCAATGCTGTTTTCCGTGAACGCAGTACGGCTATAAAGTCGAGAGGACGTTCCTTTAAAGACAGAAGCGTGTTTACGGGCAAATTATGGTGTAAAGCACATGATAAGCCTTATTGGCGGACAAGCTACTCCAACAGTGTTTCGCAGGGAAAACCAATATATCAATGGGTATGCAGTGAGAAAAAGCGTTCGGGAGCAAAGACCTGCGCTTCGTTCTCAATAATGGAAAATGACCTGTATAAAATGCTGTCGGAGCATTTTCAGAAAATTGCAGACAATATAGATGAGTATGTTACGGATTTCATGCGTATCTATCGTGAAAGCGGACGAGATGTCAGTGTACAGCAGCAGATCAACGAAATGGCTGCTCTTTTGACAAAAGAAAAAGCCAAGCGCGAAAAGCTGCTTGACCTTTATACGGACAATTTAATTACCCGCGACGAATTTTGTGAGCGCAATGACAGTGTCAATGTCCTTATCTCACAGCTTGAGGAGGATATCCACACATTGGAGCTCAAGGCACGGGAAAAAGATGATTACGCAAAGGAAATGGAAAATATTGAAAAATATTTCCGTACAATGTACACTCACGGGCATCAGATGTCCCATGATGAGGTGGACGAAATGACGAAAGCGATCATTGACCGTATAGATGTTGTACCCATAAACGAAGATTCGATGAAGCTGGAGGTCAAGCTAAAGACCAATATATCGGCAGAGATCACCTATGAACGGAGCGAAGGACGGTTCGTTCGGCGTTCCGGACACATCAGTAAGAAGATGATCGACTCATACAAGATGCAGTAACAGCTGTATTGAGTAAAAAAGGGAACGCTGAAGCGTTCCCTTTTGCTGTATTATCTGAAAAGCAGATATGCACATATTGCAGCTGTGAAAAATCCGAATGCTGCACCGCATATAGCCTTTATAAGCGGACTGCTTATGCTGCTTTTGCGTTCTGCGGATATTTCGTCAAGGGGCTTGCCCTCCATGAAAGCCTTTATTTCCTTGTAGGTCTGGATATTGTTTGCCTTTTTCATTTTCTCGACCTTTACAGCCGTGAACATTGTTACGGCGAACAGGATACCCCATATTACTCCGCCCAGCCAGCCGAGATACTTTATCAGCGGAATAATAGAAACGGGTAATGCCAGAAACTCTGCCGCAAACAGCCATGACAATGCATTGAATTTCTTCACGTCATTTTTTTCGATTTCATTTTTCATAGATTCAACATCTCCTTTAACTAATTCGTCAAGAGAAATATTGAAAAGATTTCCAAGGATAAGAAGGCTGTGTATGTCGGGGTAGCTCTTGCCGTTTTCCCAGTTTGAAACTGTCTGGCGGCTGACGTATGCTTTTTCGGCAAGGGTCTCCTGTGACCAGTTCAGCTTTCCGCGGTACTTTTTGATCTGGTTTCCTATTTCCATTTTTTCCTCCTTGGGTTTTTTCTCTTGACTGACACCAGTATAGCATCAGCAGGGAGAAAGGTCTATAAATTTGTTTTTACATTGACCGAAAAAGCTGTCAAAAGACTTTTGCAAGCTATGTAAAAGCTCTTTTACATGGCGAAATACAGGCGTTTGCACTATATGCAAAAGGGCGGACCGCAGTCTGCCCTTTATGTTGAAAAACTTATTTATTCTTGCGTCTTACAACTACGGCTACAAGGTCGGGACCTATGTTAGATGTAACAACAGCACCTATTCTGCCGAACATCTCTGCCTTTTTGCCTGTCTTTTTGGCAAGCTCCTTCTCCACTTCCTTTGCCGCTGTGTCATCTCTGCCGTGGAGCATTATATAAGGAGTCTGAGGAGTCATATTCTTCTCGATTATCTCAACAAGCTTGGGAACGATATTCTTTTCGCCCCTTATCTTGTCAACGGTCTCGGTATTGCCGTCAGCGAACATGATAACGGGCTTCAGTCCCAGAAGCTCTCCCGCAAATGCCTTTGCTGCGGAGATACGTCCCGATTTCTTGGCGTATTTCAGAGTAAAGGGAACTGCGTATATAGCGCTTACGTTGAACCAGTCCTCCAGATATGCCACTATCTCCTCGGGCTCAGCGCCGCGGCGTACCTTCTTCGCGGCTTCCACTACGGGATAGCCGTAGAAAAGGGAATAGCACTTTGAGTCGATATTGTGGATTCGCATTTTTCCCTCGGCTTCGGGATTATTGTCAAAGAAGTCATTTTTGGCTATAACGGAGTTATTGAAGGTTCCCGAGCCCTTGGAATTGATAGATACGCTGATAATGTCTGTGTAGCCCTGCTCGAAGAGCTCCTTGTAGGTCTCCTCGAATACCGTTGGGTTTATCTGAGAATGCTTTGGTATCTCGTCTGTATGTTCAAGAAGCTCATAGAACTCCTGTGTGGACTTGTCGTATATCTCCTTGAAGCTCTCACCGTTAACGGTCAGAGTAAAGGGAATTACCTTTATGCCCAGCTCCTTTATAGTCTCTTTTGGAAGGTCGCAGCATGAATCGGTAAGTATAGCGATCTTATTCATAGTTTTGTCTCCTTTACCATTCGTATTTTGTAAGCTTTCCCTCACGGGAAAGGTCGGGGTAGTCCCACTGTCTAAGCACCTCGTATACCGCTATTGCCACGGAGTTTGAGAGGTTGAGACTGCGCAGCTCATTGCGCATGGGTATCCTTACGCAGCTGTCGGGATTATCGTGGAGAAGCTCCTCGGGAAGTCCTTTGTCCTCACGCCCGAATACAAGATAGGCGTTGTCGGGGTATTCCGCTTCACTGTGGACGTGAAGTCCCTTTGTGGTGAAGTAGAAGAAGTGACCGCCCTTATTTCTTGCGAAGAAGTCATCGAGGCTGTCATAATAGGTGATGTCCAGCTTGTCCCAGTAGTCCAGACCTGCACGTTTAAGATGCTTGTCGCTGACCTCGAAGCCCAGCGGACGGACGAGGTGGAGCCTTGCTCCCGTAACGGCGCAGGTTCGGGAGATATTCCCCGTATTCTGCGGTATCTGGGGTTCTACAAGGACGATATTCAGGTTTTGCATAAATATCCTTCTGTTTTTTTATTATTATTTCTATTCCGCCTGCGGCGGAGAAAATAGGCTTGTTTATTTGGCGTATATCGCCTTTATACAGCAGTTATTGGGAGAAAAGTCCGTTTTCAGTACTGTTTTTATATCGCTGTCGGTCATATCCTTCCAGTTATTATCAATATAAATGAAGGACCGATCTTTCTCGGATACAGTTTTGTATTTAATTTCGCCGTAGTCGGCGTCCTCTCCCTCCACAGGAGCTCCCTTGGTATAGGTGATGACTATTGCATAATCAGTAACATCTATGGGAGTATCAAGGTCTATGGTGTGATATCCGTGATAGTCAAGCTTTGCGTCCTGAGAATATAGAAGCTCCGTAAAGTCCTCGTTGTATATCTCTATCTTTATATCCTGCTCGTCAAAGTCATTATATGTACCTACTGCGGCAAGCTTTCCTGCCTTGTGGAAAACATTGGCAGTTTTCGTGCTGTCTCCTGTCTTGACATATCTGTCAGACTCATTGCCTGCGTCATAGCTGAGTACCTCGCCGTATTTATCGGTGGCGGAGTGGCTTATGGCGTATTCGAGGGGAGCACTGTAGGATATATAATAATAGCACGCTGAGCCTAAAGAACTGTTATAGGTTATCCATGCACCGTCCTCGGAAGCAGGCTCCTTGAAGTATTCCTTGGGAAAATGGTCATCGTAGCCTATAATAGTCACATCGTGGTCGAAATCGTCATCTTTTGTGTAGTTAATGGTGCGGTAGGTACCGAACCAGCCTTTTTTTCTGTCATCACTGTCAAGAATACCGATAGCGACTCCGCCTCTTTTGCGGATATTCTCCTTTATGGCTTCTCTGTCGTTTTTATCAAGAATGACAGAGCTGTCAAGAGCGAGGTCACCAAAGCCGTTTGACAGGCTTAATATCACTATCCACTGCGAACCGCCCAGTTCTTTTTCGTCTAATCCCTCTTTTACAAAGAAGCCCTCGTCTTTTTTATTTAAATAGGTGAAATCAAGAAGCTTCATGGGATCGATTGAGATATAGCTGCCGTTTTTCTTGAAATATGCAGTCTCCATACTTGCAGCCGCTGCATGGAGCCAGCAGGTGCCGTACTTCTGAGACTTCATCTCAAACTCAGTCATCTCGTCTGCGAGATTATAGTATCCGTCAGTTCCGTGAACGTAGTCGTAAACCTTTTTCGCCTTTGTTGTTGCTTCGGCAGTTGTTGTCACTTCTGTAGGAGCAGGGAGCTCTTCAAAGGGCTCGTTATTGTCGGAGCAGCTGAATACAGACAGCATACCTGCAAGTAAAAGGGATAACATAAGCAGCTTTTTCATTTTTTCTTCCTTTCATTGTATCGGAATAGTTCTGCGTTTTTTTCAGATAATAATATTGTCCGCGCTGCGGATAATAAACTATCGGAGCAACAGATATGAATATGAAGTCACTTGCTAAGGGTGCGGCTGCCGGAGCTGTGGCAGGCTTTGCCGTTTATGCCATGGCTAACGCCCGTCCCATGAAGAAAATGAGCATAAAGCGTGATGCGGGGAAGACACTAAAGGCTGCGGGAAATCTGCTTGACGACATCAAGTCGGTGATCATGTAGGCTCGCCCGAATTGCGCCTGAATCCCAGATAGCTCTCGAGGATAAGCACTGCCGCCACTGCGTCAACTACAGCCTTGCGCTTTTTGCCGCGGGTATTGGTGACATTCAGCGCATTATGGGCTGAAACTGTGGTACAGCGCTCGTCCCAGAGCTTGACGGGACAGCCTGTGAGCTTTTCCAGCTCCTCGGCGAAGAGCTTGCATTTTTCGGCTCTTTCGCCAACTGTACCGTTCATGTTCATGGGGTAGCCCACAACTATCTGTTCGGCACGCTGTTCTTTTGCGAGAGCAGCGGTTTTTTCTATACATTTTGTGAAGTCCTTTTCGGCGATGACGGTGACGGGAGAAGCTATCATTTCGCTTTTTCCGCAGACAGCGATACCCGTTCTTGCGTCGCCGAAATCAACTGACATTATTATCATTATATGTTCCTTTTTTATCTGTAGGGAACGCCGCCCTCAGCGTTCCGTTTGTTATGTAACGTGTTCCGCGGAACGGCGGGGCGCCGTTCCCTACATTTGGGCGGATAATATCCGCCCCTACTCTCTACTTTCTACTCACTACTTACTGAAATCAAAATTCAGCAAAGCTGAATTTTGATTTACCACGGCTTTACTGTGCCGATTATATCCTTGACGGAAGAAATTCCCTTGCTGTTCAGCCAGTCGTTCATTTCCTCCACTATGCGTACAGGTGCATACGGGTCTGTGAATATTGCAGCGCCGACCTGTACTGCGGAAGCTCCTGCCATCATGAGCTCTATGGCGTCACGTCCGGAGGACACGCCGCCCATGCCGATAACAGGGATATTGACTGCGTTGGCTACCTGCCATACCATGCGTACAGCAATAGGAAATACAGCAGGACCGCTCATGCCGCCTACGTTGTTGCGGAGTATGGGTCTGCCTGTGTTTATGTCTATCCTCATGCCGAGGAGGGTATTTATCAGCGATACTGCATCAGCTCCAGCGGCTTCAACAGACTTCGCTATATCAGCAATGCTTGTAACATTTGGGGAGAGCTTTACCACAAGGGGCTTCTTTGTAACTGCGCGAACTCTCTTTGTTACCTCGGCTGCCATTTCGCAGCTTGTACCGAATGCAGCTCCGCCCTGCTTTACGTTGGGGCAGGAGATATTCAGCTCTATCATATGTACATCGGTATCTTCAAGCTTTGCAGCTACCTCTGCGCACTCGTCGGGAGTTGAGCCTGCGATATTTGCAAGAACTACAAGGTCCTTTGTGAGCAGATAGGGCAGCTCGGTCTCGATGAAATGGTCGATACCCGGGTTCTGGAGTCCTACTGAGTTCAGCATACCCGAGGGAGTTTCAGCGATTCTCGGTGCAAGATTTCCTGTGCGGAGGTGAAGGGTAGTACCCTTTGTGGCGATTCCGCCCAGCTTGTCAAGAGGGAAAAGCTCCTCGTATTCGCGCCCGTAGCCGAATACTCCCGAAGCAGGGATTATAGGATTCTTGAAGTCTACGCCGCAGACCTTTACAGACATATCAGCCATTACCAGAGCACCTCCTCAGCCTTGAATACGGGACCGTCCTTGCAGACGTGAGCGAAATATTCCTCGTCATTGCGGACTGTGCGGCAGGCACAGCCAAGACAGGCTCCGATACCGCAAGCCATGCGCTCTTCGAGGGATATCTCGCAGTATATGTTTTTCTCCTTGCATATTGCCGCAATGCCTTTCAGCATGGGCATAGGACCGCAGGCATATACAGCGTCGATTCCGCCTTTTTCGGCAAGCTCGGTGAAAGGCTGAGTTACAAAGCCGTGAATACCTGCCGAGCCGTCATCGGTGCATAGAATGGTCTCAGCGCCTGTTTTGCGGAAGTCCTCCTGAAGTATAACTGCGGAAGCGTTTCTGAATCCGCTTATGGCAGCGGCTCTGTCGCCGTAAGCTTTTGCAAGGGGCAGCATGGGCGGTGTACCGATACCGCCGCCGATGAGAACGACCTTTTTGAAGTCAGGGTTAACTGTGAAGCCGTGACCGAGAGGCGCAAGAATATCGATAAGGTCGCCTGCATTTAGCTTTGCAATCTCGGCAGTACCCTCACCGCGTATCTCGAAAACGATACGGAGAGTGCCCTTTTCCTTGTCGATGCCGCAGATGGATATAGGTCTGCGGAGAGTGAAGCCCTTTGCTCTTATATGTACGAATTGTCCGGGACATGCAGCAGCAGCCACTTCCGGACATGAAATGGTGAAGCTGTATATCTCACGGGCAATAGCGGATTTTTCTTTTATAATGTATTGTCCCTGTGTGTATTTCATATTAACCTCCTTTTAAATCATAATTTACGTTTGTAGGGGCGGATATTATCCGCCCGAAATGTAGGGGACGGCGTCTCGACGTCCCGTTTGGTAGGGACGTTTTCCGAAAAACATTAAGGGACGCCCTCTCTTGCAGGGCCCCCTAATCGGGTCCGTCCCCTCTGTCGCGCTGCGACATCTCCCCATCTTATGGGGAGTCACTCTGTCAAAGTAACACAGTCCCTTTGGAATCCCGTTCATATCCTCAGGAAGTTATTACGTTAAATTATGATTTATACTATTATATCACATTGTCGGGGATTTATCAAGATATTGTTTTCGCAAAGCTTTTATTTCAAAAAGCGTGAAAAGCTGCAAAAAAGTTTGAAAATCAATAATAAAGTATGATAAATTCAAAAAAATCTCAAAAAACGATTAAAAACGTCCCAAGATTATACTTGCAGTTCATACGAACCTGTGATATAATCATATCATCACAGGAGAGGAGATAATGACTATGAGCAGACTTATCCCTGGCACTACAATGAAGTTTTCAGAGCAGGCAAGAGAATCGGCGTTTTCGCTTATTTCTCCCGTTCTTGAAGCTACAGGCGGTCTTACGCTTTCCCAGCTCTCAAAGCTCACAGGTCTGGAGGGCACTACCATTCAGAACTGGATAAAGCGCGGCTGGGTATCGGCTACCAAGGGCAAGAAATACTCCGAAAAGCAGATACTCCGCATACTGCTTATCAATATGCTCCGCAAGGCTATGAAGCTGGAGGACATTGCAAATCTTATGCGCTATATCAACGGCGACGTGGAGGATACCTCCGATGACATCATCGAGGATATACTCCTTTACGATATCCTTTGCAGGATAATCTTTACCGCAGAGGACGAGGGCGCCTTTGATACAGAGCGTATCAAGTCTCTGGTGGCAGGTGAGATCGCTGACAACAACAACGAGATCGCTGACGCGGAAAAGCTCAGAAAGGCTATGTACGTCATGGTAATGGGCTACAGAAGCGGCTGTCTCAGGACTGAAATGGAAAAGGGATTGGAAGTAATACTGGACGAGATGTAATTTTTAGGGGTAAACATTACACGATATAGGAATTATGGGAGGTTTTGGAAATGAATGTTGTAACTGCAATACTAATGAACAAGAAAAAGATCATCAAGCTTTTTGAAGTATCAAAGGCATATTCGGCAGACAGTGCCAAGTCTCTTGACGAGCTGGGTATCTTCAATCCCGATGCCACATTTGAGCTTCTGTACGACAATGTTATATCGGCAACAGAGGACGGTAAGTATTATCTTAACAGGAATTAAAGCAACAGACCTACTAAAGGAGTTGATAATATGGCAGTATTTGTCCCACCTGTATTCTTAATAAAGAAAAAGAGGATAATCAGAGCGCTGATGAAAGCCAATGCTTATTCGGAAGCCAACGCAAAGAGACTCGACGAGATAGGATTGTTCAATCCTTATAGTTTCCCGTTCGTTACTCTCAGAATGGTAAAACGCAACATCATATCAGTCACAGATGACGGAAGATATTACTTAAACAGATAATCGCATATCAAAGGAGAATCACTATGGGTGTTAATGTTAGGGAGATCAATGGAAATGCTCCCAGAAAAGCAAATTTAAAGGGCGTAAAGTGGATAGTTATAGGAGCTGTTGCTATTTTAGCAGCTGCAAATTCCTTTACTATAGTTCCCGCAGGTAATACGGGAGTCGTACTCACTCTCGGCGAGGTATCCAGTACTCCGCTGACAGAGGGCTTCCACCTGAAAGCTCCCTTTATCCAGACAGTTGAGGATATGTCAAACAAGATCCAGGTATATGAGACACCTGCTTCGGCAGTCTCAAAGGACCTCCAGACCGTTAGCAGCAGCATTGCTGTAAACTACAAGCTGGTATCGGACAAGTCGCCTGAGATGTACAAGACAGTCGGTGTTGACTATCAGACCATACTCATCACACCTGTAGTTCAGGAGTGCATGAAGTCGGCAACTGCCAAGTATAACGCAGAGCAGCTCATTACAGACCGTGAGTCTGTAAGCAACGAGGTAAAGACTGCCCTTGACAGCAAGCTCAATTCCTACGGTATCTATATAGAAAAGTTCAACATCGTGAACTTTGATTTCTCGGCTGAGTTCAACACAGCTATCGAGGCAAAGCAGGTGGCTGAGCAGAATCTGCTCAAGACCAAGACAGAGCAGGAGCAGGCTAAGGTGATCGCAAATACCGAGGCTGAAAAGAAGGTCATAGCTGCCAAGGCTGAGGCTGAGGCTATACTCAAGCAGGCACAGGCACAGGCTGACGCAAACAAGCTTCTTGAGGAGTCCCTTTCCGATAAGGTCATTGCTTACGAGCAGATCCAGAAGTGGGACGGCGTAATGCCAAAGGTAACAGGCAAGGACGGCGGACTTCTTATCGATGTCAATATTGACGACAGCGCTGCATCAAGCGCCAAGACCAACTAATCGATATTATCTTTCGGGGGGAATAAGCGCTGCTCTCGGAGCAGTAATATATGACTTCCTTCTCTGACAAAGGGTGGAGAGGGGAACTCATCTGACCAAGATAGGGATAGGAGCTCGGTCATAAAAGGAGCTCCGAAACAAAAAGTGCGGAGTCGGGGGACTGCCGCACGTTGGGGTAAACATTATTTCATATTGCGGAGCATTTCCGAAAGCTTATGTAGGGGTACATAAGCTTTTTCTTTTGAAAGGACGCGCTTTGCGCGTCCTTTCAAGTTGAGAGTTGAGAGTGTAGGGGCTGCCTTTGGGCGCACGTCCAAATAACTGTTAATTAAGGGACGTCGAGGACGCCGTCCCCTACAATGTTTTCATGTTGCTTGTACTGTTACTTGCGGGCTGCCAAAGGCAGCCCCTACAATTCCGAATTAAAAAGGACGCCCAGCGGGCGTCCTACTACTCTCTACTTTCTACTCACTACTCACTATTAAATGCCGAGGAGCTTTTCTGCGCTGCGGAAGAATATGAGCTCCTTTTCTTCATCGGTGAGGGGGAGCCTGTTTATCATGTCTATCTCATTGGCAGGCTCGTCCCACGGACAGTCACTGCCGAAGAGCACTCGCTCCGCGCCCTGCTTCTTTATTATGCGCAGAAGCTGCTCGTCACTGATAAAGCGTGATATAACGCTGACATCGAACCACAGGTTATGGAATCTTCCTGCGGTATACTTTTCAATATCGTCCCACAGATTCAGTCCGCCAAGATGTGCCGAGACTATTTTCAGCTTCGGGAACGTTCCTGCAACTGCGGCAAAGCTTTGCGGTGTGGCTTTTATTTCGTCCTTTGAGTAGGGATCCCAGCCGCCGTGGAATACGGCGATAAGTCCAAGCTCCGCTATTTTTTCGTATATGGGGAACATTCTCTCCTCATCGGGGCGGAAGTTCTGATACTCCGAGTGGAATTTTACTCCGTACAGTCCGAGAGCCTTTATGCGCTCAACTTCCGCAACAGTGTTCTCTGCGTCGGGGTGGACTGTTCCGCAGCAGTAAAGACCGTCTCCCATAACAGAAGCTGCCCAGTTGTTTATTGCCTCCTGCTGTGAGGGCTTTGTGGCTACGGGGAGCAGCATTGCACGGTCTATGCCGTTTTCTTCAAGCTTGCGGCGCAGTCCGCTGACAGTGCCGTCTGTGGCAGGCTCAATGCCGCTGGTAAGGGCAAGTCCCGCAACGGCACGTTTCGCAAGCTCATCGGTAAATGCATGGGTATGGAAATCAAAATACCTCATCGTACATCACTCCATTACGTGTTCCATAGCGTGATAGAAAATAGTTTTTACGTGGTCATCGCAAAGGGAGTAGAATATGGTCTTTCCGTCGCGGCGGGAGCTTACAAGCCGAGCCTGCTTCAGCACTCTCAGCTGGTGTGATATGGCGGACTGGGTCATACCTAAAAGCCTCGCTATATCACAGACGCACATCTCGCTCTGACAGAGCACGAAGATTATCCTAATCCTTGTGGAGTCGCCGAAGACCTTGAGAAGCTCCGCAGCTTCATAGAGCACGGCTTCATCGGGCATGACCCCTGCGACCTTTTCTACTATGTCCTTATGCACTCCGTGAGTGCCGCAAATGTGTTCGTCCATGTCGTTCTCCTTATCTCATTATCATCAGTACTGCGGCAACTGTGGCTATCGTCAGCAAAAAGCCGATAGTGCAGGTGGCGCAGGCGAATTTATCGTAGACGTATTTTTTGTTTTTTGTCAGAAATACCGTGGAGCTTCTGTCGCTGCGGTAGAGCTTGCTGCGCAGAAGACCCTCTTCGGGGAAAACATTGGGGTATTCTGTTCCGTCAATGGTGTAATATGCTACCTTGAAGCTGCCGCGGGGGCTTTTATCTATGTGTGAAAACACAGCCTTGTGCTTTTTTGTGAAGAAAAGCCGCACAAAAAAGAAGCACAGCAGCATCAGTGAGACGGTGTATATGAGTCCGAGAAGCGCCGCTCCTGCCGCAAGGAGATAAATGGTTTTAACTCCCAGAATGATGCACAGGACTACTATTATCACGATAACAAGTATGAACTCCATAAAACGCCCGCCCCCTTTGTTTTACAGCGATTTACACATATTATTATACCACATAACACAGGATTCGTCAATTGCCGAAATAAGCGGAGCATTGCTCCGCTTAATCCATTTCTTCGTGTATTATTTCCTTTAACTCACTGCTGCTTGCGGTGAAGCTTTTCAGCTGCGCAAGGAGCTGCTCTGCACGGGCAAGGCAGTCAGCGGAGGTCTTGCCGCGGAAGTACTTGTTCTCGCGGCGTGAATCGGTGAGATACCTTGCGGCAAGCTCTCCCGTGAGCCACAAAATGCCGTAATACAGTGAATCGACCTCCTCGGCTGTGAGAAGTCCGTCCAGTCCCTGCGCAAAGCCGCCTGTCATTTCGCGGACTGCGCTGAGGTCGGGAGGACCTTTACGGCAGACCGAACGCACAAGGTCTCCGTAGTCAATAGCCGAATAGCCGTACATCACCGTGTCAAGGTCGATAATAACAGCGGGACTGTCCATGATAATGTTGTCCGGCTTTGCGTCGCCGTGTATCACACGTTTTTTCAGGGAGCCCGTGAATACCTGTCCAAGTTTGCTGCGGAGACGATCAAGTTCTCGCAATATTTCGGGGGCGATACCGTTCTGTGCGGAGAGCTCCGCAAAATACCTGTCGAAATCGTGGAAGCCCTCTATGGCAGGCGTGCTGTTGAGCTTGGTCCCGTCCATTATCCGCATAAATGTGCCAAAAGCCCGTCCCGCTGCCGCGGCATCAGCCGCGGCTTCTGCGGTCGCCGTGATATAGCTGTAGATACGCCATACTTCACCGTCGGCGACCGCATAGTTTTTATCGCCGCAGGCGATAAAATGCGGGACTGCTGTGTGGTAGCAGTCAGCCTTTGCAAAAGCCGCTTCAACGCGGCTGATGTTGTCCATAACAGCTTCGGGAGCACGGAATACAGACCTGTTCAGCGACTGGAGCACGTATTTTTCACTGCCGCAGACAGAAAGAAAGGTTCGGTTTATGTGACCTGCGTTCAGCTCCGTGAGCGTATCGGCTTCGGGAAGCCCGAAAAGCGTGGGTATATTGCGGATATCCAAAGTATCACCTCTTGATTAGTGAGTAGAGAGTAGTAGGGGCGGATATTATCCGCCCAAGCTTTTAGCCATTAGCCGTTAGCCTTTAGCTTGTAGGGATGCGCATTGCGCGTCCGTCAATTATATGAAAACTCTAAATGACACACTGTAGGGGCTGCCTTTGGCAGTCCGTAAATTAAAAATGGAGAATGTAGGGGCGGCGTTCCGCCGCCCGCAAGTTAATGGTAATTGAAAAGGGCGGATAATATCCGCCCCTACGATTTGATTTGTGTTGTTTTGCCGCGTAATGTGCTGTAAGCGAAAGCAGAATATCATTTTTTTATGATAGTGAGCGAGCTCGCGAGCGACAACGTGGCAAGGGTGCAGCGTCACGCTGCTAATTCTTCAGGCTCTGCATAGGTGCAGGGATACGTCCGCCGCGGTTGATGAACTTGGCTGAGGACTTCTCGCGGATAGGCATAACGGGTCCGCTGCCGAGGAGTCCGCCGAATTCGAGGGTGTCGCCCTCCTTTTTGCCGATAGCGGGGATAAGGCGTACAGCCGTGGTCTTGGAGTTCACCATGCCGATAGCAGCTTCGTCTGCGATGATAGCGGAAATGGTCTCGGGAGCTATCTCGCCCGGAACTACTATCATGTCAAGTCCAACGGAGCATACAGCTGTCATGGCTTCAAGCTTTTCAAGGCTGAGAACGCCTGCAACTGCCGCGTCTATCATGCCTGCGTCCTCGGATACGGGGATAAATGCGCCCGAAAGTCCGCCGACTGTTGATGAAGCCATTACGCCGCCCTTCTTTACTGCGTCGTTGAGCATTGCAAGGCAGGCTGTTGTGCCGTGAGTACCGCACATCTCAAGTCCCATTTCCTCAAGGATATGAGCAACGCTGTCGCCGATAGCAGGTGTGGGAGCAAGTGAAAGGTCAACGATACCGAAGGGTACGCCAAGGAGCTCGGAGGCTCTTGCACCTACAAGCTGTCCCATACGGGTTATCTTGAATGCGGTCTTTTTGATTATGTCCGCGATCTCATTTATTGAAGCGTCAGGGTACTTTGTAAGAGCTGCGCGTACAACTCCGGGACCCGAAACGCCGACGTGTATCTCGCAGTCAGGCTCGCCTACGCCGTGGAAAGCTCCTGCCATGAAGGGATTATCCTCAACGGCATTGCAGAATACCACAAGCTTTGCAGGTCCTATGCAGTCGCGGTCAGCAGTCTTTATTGCAGCTTCCTTGACTATCTGTCCCATGAGCTTTACAGCGTCCATGTTGATACCCGACTTTGTAGAGCCGATATTTACAGATGAGCAGATGTTCTGAGTAACGTCCAGAGCCTCGGGGATAGACTTTATGAGAGCCATATCTCCTGCGCTGAAGCCCTTATGCACCAGTGCGGAATATCCGCCGATGAAGTTTACTCCGCAGGTATCGGCTGCTCTCTGGAGCGCCTTTGCAAATTTAACGGGGTCAACGTCGGGACAGGCAGCTGCCAGCATAGCGATAGGAGTTACGGAAATACGCTTGTTTACGATAGGTATGCCGTACTCTTTCTCTATCTGCTGTCCGACAGGAACGAGGTTTCCTGCCTTGGTCACTATCTTGTTGTAGACCTTTTCGCAGGCTTTGTCTATATCCGTGTCGAAACAGTCAAGGAGAGAGATACCCATAGTGATAGTACGGATATCAAGGCACTCGTCCTGTATCATGCGGATAGTTTCAAGTATATTATATACGTTAAGCATTGAACGTACTTCCTTTCATCAGACGCTGTGCATGGAGTTGAATATATCTTCGTGCATTGTATGGATAGAGAGTCCAAGCTCAGTGCCGAGGGCTGTCATTCTGTCAACGAGCTCCGAGAAATCGCCCTTTATATCGGAAATGTCCACCAGCATTATCATAGCGAACATATCCTGGAGAACGCTCTGTGTTACTTCTATAACGTTTACGTTGTACTCAGCGCAGATACCGCTTACCTTGTGGAGAATACCTACAGTATCCTTACCTATAACAGTTACAACTGCTCTCATAGTAAAAACCTCCGTTTTATTGTTATATGGGGACTTTCCCCGTGATTGATATTATTATAACACACTGCTTGTAAAAAAGCAACAGCCGCAGGAAAAATTTTTCAGTGATTAGTGAGTAGAAAGTTGAGAGTTGAGAATTGAGAGTTGAGAATGTAGGGGCGCGTTCCGCGCGCCCGTCAATAAACGAAAAATACAAATGTCCAATTGTAGGGGCTGCCTTAGAAGTGCGCCAATAAAGAAGTGCTGTAAGCGATGTACGAGTAACGACATTGATGATCGTGAGCGAGTGAAACAAGCGTCAACGTGGCTAGGCGGCGCGGGCTCCGCGCTGTAGGGGCTGCCTTAGAAGTGCGCCAATAAAGAAGTGCTGTAAGCGATGTACGAGTAACGACATTGATGATCGTGAGCGAGTGAAACAAGCGTCAACGTGGCTAGGCGGCGCGGGCTCCGCGCTGTAGGGGCTGCCTTAGAAGTGCGCCAATAAAGAAGTGCTGTAAGCGATGTACGAGTAACGACATTGATGATTGTGAGCGAGTGAAACAAGCGTCAACGTGGCTAGGCGGCGCGGGCTCCGCGCTGTAGGGGCTGCCTTTGGCGGCCCGTGTATGCCTGACGATGCAATTATCATGTGTGGCAAATTAATCGGGCGGCGGAACGCCGCCCCTACACATGATTTCGGCATAATTGCATTGTGACCTGCGGACGAAAAATGTTCGCCTTTGCTTAGTTCTAAGTTCTAAGGAAGCTTTTTTCAAAAAACAGTGGAAATTTCAATTCCGATGTGTTATAATAATAGAATATAACAAAAGGGGCTGAGACTATGAAACTAATGGACTGCCATACACATACACAGTATTCGGTGGATTCCGAGGCTGATATAAATAAATGCATTGAGCGCGCCGCGGAGCTTGGACTTGCCGCCTATGCCATTACAGACCACTGTGAGTGCAACGGCTGGTATAAAGAGGAGCACTATCCCGAGAACGAAAGGTATCTGCGCGACAGCTTTGACTATGCCGCCGACTTTGAGGGCTCTGTTTCCGCAGTTACTGCCCTGAAAGAGAAGTGGGCGGGAAAGCTCAACCTTATCTGCGGTGTGGAGTTGGGACAGATACTCCATGATACGAACGCAGCAAAAATAGTCAATGCCGACAAGAGAGTTGATTTTATCATAGGCTCGGTACATCAGGTAATGGGCGAGCGTGATTTTTACTTCATAGAATACGAAAAGCTTACAATGGACGAGATATACGACCTGCTGGAGCGTTACTTCAAGGAGGTCTACGCTGTCAGCAGAACAGAGCTTTTCGACGTTATCGGACATATCACATACTGCCTGCGCTACATGAAGCAGAGACACGGCATAGAAGCCGATATAAGCCGATATGACGACATTATCGCGGAGACCTTCCGCAGCCTTGCTCAGAACGGCAAGGGCATGGAGATAAATTCATCGGGACTGAGACAGGGCTTCGGGGACAGCTTCCCGAACCTTAAATACGTCAAGCTGTTCCGTGATATGGGCGGCGAGATACTTACATTCGGCTCTGATTCACATACAGTTGAGGACATAGGCGCCGATATCGCCGACGCCATGAAAACAGCCCGAGCCGCGGGCTTCACCCGTGGAGCTTATTTCAAAAAGAGAAAACCGTATTTCATTGATATCGAGTGACAGGAGGGAATTTTATGCTGAAAAAAAGAGCTTTTTCCTTTGCAGCGGCACTGCTTATGACTGTATCGGCGTGGAGCTGCGGAAATACTCAGCCCAAGGCTGAGCCCGAAGAGAAAACAACAGCTGCCGAGACCACCGAGCCTGCCACCGAAGCCGAGAAGGAGACCTCGGGAAAGTCTGGCGACAAAGACGGCGGCATCGACCTTACATTCGGTATGCTGGGCTATGTGAAGAAAAGCAAGAGATCCTCAGCCAATGCCAATGCGTCTACTCTTTTCAAGGCGGTAAATACCGTTCTTGTGGAAGAGGAGAAGAAATTTGCGGACAATATCATCTACTCCGTAACAGATGAGGATAACGAGCTGAACAAGGGAGTGAACAAGTATTTCACGCCCATTGAGCCTCTTGAATACATCATAGTGCCTGACGAGTATGGTCAGCCGAAGCTGATACTTTGCAGCAAGAATACCAAAAAAGACGACTATGTGGGAGCTTTCGGTGATTCAGCGGTCATAAACGATCTCAGAGAGAAGACGTGGTCGGAGGTGCTTAAAATATACGGCTTTGAAGAGGGCGGATATACCGATACAAAGCTTGAAGAGGACGATTTCGGCAATAACGGCAGCGAGAGCAGTAACTTCACAGGCTCGGTGCTTCCTGTATGGGTGAACGGCAACGGCGATGAGATCGACTATGAGAATATGAGCCGCCTTGACCTGCTGGCTCTGTCTATCGGTATGGAATATATATTGGGCGAGTCTGACAAGCCCTTCTTTTACTACGGAAGATGGGACGCAGAAGAGCCCTTTACCGCAGATGTGCCGTGGGAAGTCCCCGAGCACGGCGATATGGAGTTCACCATAGAGCTTCAGGGCTTTGAGACAGGCAGAGTGATGTGCTGGGAGATCGGCACAGCCAAGTCCCTTGTTGGAAGATATAATTTCAAGGGAGAGAGAAAATTCCTCTCCGACAGCGACTGGGACGAGATACTTGAATATATGGGATATACTCAGGGCGAATACCTTGAATACGATACTCAGGACGAAAGGGAATGATATTATGAATGACATTATCAAAATATTACAGCAGAATGCTCGTATATCAGATGCGGCGCTTGGCGAAATGCTGGGCATATCGGCGGAGGAAGCTGCCGCTCGCATCGAACAGCTGGAAAAAGACGGCATTATCAAGGGCTACAGCGTTATCGTCAACGACGACCTCTATGACAAGTCCACTGTTTACGCTACTATAGAGCTTAAAGTAACTCCACAGCGCGACTGCGGCTTTGACGACATTGCCAAGACTATCATGATGTATGACGAGGTGGAAAGCGTCAGCCTTATGTCCTCGGGAGCTTACGACCTTGCAGTTGAGGTCAAGGGCAATGACCTCAAGGACGTTGCGTTCTTTGTTTCCGAGCGCCTTGCAACTATCGACGGGATACTCTCTACTTCGACTCACTTTATACTGAAAAAATACAAGGAAAAAGGCATTTTCATCGACGGTGAAGAGCCCGACGAAAGGGGACTCGGCTGATCGTGATAGATTATGATAAAGTCCTTTCGGACAAGATCAAGAGCATAAAGCCATCGGGGATTCGTAAATTCTTCGATATCGCAGGCACTATGGACGATGTTATCTCCCTGGGTGTTGGTGAGCCTGATTTCAATACTCCGTGGGCTATCAGAAAGGCTGCTATACAGGTACTTGAGCGCAAGCACATCATCTACGGACCAAATAAGGGCCTTGCGCCCCTGAGAGGTGCTATATCTCATACTATCGAGAAAAAGCACGGCATAAAGTACGATCCCGACAGTGAGGTCATCGTTACTGTAGGCGGCTCTGAGGCTATAGACCTTGCACTGAGAGGTCTCCTTGACAACGGTGACGAGGTACTGGTGGTGGAGCCCTGCTTCGTCTGTTATGCGCCCCTTGTGGAGCTTGCAGGCGGCGTGCCTGTCTCTGTGCCCACAAGGCTTGAAAACAACTTCAAGCTCACACTCGATGACTTCAAGGACAAGGTCACAGACCGCACAAAGCTCATAATACTGCCTTTCCCCAATAATCCTACTGGAGCTGTTATGACTAAGGAGGACTTGGAGCCTATTGCAGAGTTCCTCCGCGACACCAATATAATGGTGCTCAGCGACGAGATATACTCCGAGCTGACCTACGGCATGAAGCACTTCTCAATTATCGAGCTGGAGGACATGAGAGAGCGCACTATCTATGTAAACGGCTTCTCAAAGGCTTATGCCATGACGGGCTGGAGACTGGGCTATGTGACCGCTCCCGAGCCTATAATCAGCCAGATATCCAAGATACATCAGTACGGCATCATGTGCAGCCCCTTTATCAGCCAGAATGCGGCGATAGAGGCTCTTAACTCATGCGATGCCGAGGTGGCTAAAATGGTTGATGAGTACAATGTGCGCCGCCGCTATCTGGTGGGCGAGTTCAACCGTCTGGGACTGACCTGCTTCAACCCCGAGGGCGCATTCTACGTGTTCCCATGTATCAAGAGCACAGGTCTCACCAGCGAGGAATTCTGCGAGAGACTGCTCTTCGAGGGCAAGGTGGCAGCTGTTCCCGGAAGCGCTTTCGGAGACAGCGGCGAGGGCTATATGCGTATATCCTACGCTTATTCCCTTAAACACCTTATGGAGGCTATCTCACGTATCGAGAAGTTCCTGAAAAAACTGGAGGCTGAAAAGAATGAGGGTAAAAACTGCGGCTAAGATAAATCTTGCTCTGGACGTCACGGGAAAGCTCCCCAACGGCTATCACAGCCTTGAAAGCGTGTTCCAGACCGTGGGACTTTACGATGAGGTGGATATTGAGCTGACAAACAGCGGCATTGAGCTTACATGTGAAGTCCCCGAGGAGTTCGCAAGCTCCGACCCCATACCCTGTGATGAACGCAATATTGCTTATAAAGCGGCTAAGTTCTTCTTTGAGCAGAACGGTATGGACTGCGGCTGCCGTATACATATAAAAAAGGGTATACCCTCACAGGCAGGCATGGGCGGCGGAAGCACCGACGCTGCGGCTGTGCTGTACTGTCTCGGCAGAATGACGGGCAAAAACGTCAGCAATTCCGAAAAACTTGGGGCTGACGTTCCTTTCTTCCTTACGGGAGGAACTGCCTACGTTGAGGGCATCGGTGAGAGGATAACTCCCATTGCCGATTATTCGGGACGAATACTGGTCATAGCCAAGGGAAAAGAGGGCGTTTCCACGGCTGAAGCCTACGGGAATATCAACAGCCTTGAAGCACCTCAGCACCCCGAGACAAAGAAACTGACGGAGACTATAATCTCAGCTCCCGAAACGGCTTATGAATACTTCGGCAACCTCTTCGAGCAGGCTGTTAAGCTTCCCGAGGTTGACGACATCAAGGAAATAATGACTAAAGAAGGCGCAGTGAGAGCTGTTATGACGGGCAGCGGCTCGGCGGTGTTCGGACTTTTCACTGACTGCGGTACTGCTGATAAATGCGCGGAGAAGCTGAAAGAGCAGGGCTATTTCGCCTGCGTCTGCGAGACTGTCCCCGAGAGCTTTATCGTTATCTGAACTTTGGAGGATAAGCCTTTTCTTGCAGAGTTTGCCAAGTTAGATATATAAACTGATAATAAGAAGCGAAGTTGATTCGCTTCTTTTGTTTTATTTCCATATACTCCGTCAGATCAGGTGGCTCTTAGCTGCTTCTCACTATCATCAATGAGTTTTGAAAGCGTATACAAATTTGTCAATTTGATGAAAATTCACAAAAACTATTGACAAGTCAGCAGTATTCAGTTATAATTATGATATAAATCAGAGATGTTCTCGGTTTAATTTATACTTTTGCTGAAAGGTGTTGAAAAAATCATGGGTAAATTTATCATCAAGGCTACTAAGACAGGCTTCACATTCAGCCTGAAGGCAGGCAATGGAGAGGTCATCGCTACAGGCGGAGAGGTTTACAACACTCTCGCAAGTGTCAAGAATGGTATCGCTAGCGTTGCGAAGAATGCTCCCGAGGCTAATCTCGAGGATCAGACCATAGAAGGCTTCCAGACAGTGAATAACCCTAAGTTCGAGATATATAAGGACAAGTCGGGCGAATTCAGATTCCGCCTTAAAGCAAAAAACGGCGAGATTATCGCCGCCAGCGAGGGCTATGTCAAGAAGGACAGTTGTAAGAAGGGTATCGCAAGCGTCCGCAAGAACGCTGTTGACGCTCCTGTTATAGAGCCCGAGCCTGAAAAGAAATGAAAACTGAGAATGGACTGTCGCTTCGGCGGCAGTCTTTTTATATATTGAGAATATGCAGTATTATGAAGTGCATACAAACACCCTTTAATTTTTTTGCTTCCATTGGTCTTTAATTCACAAAAATCTATTGACAGAACGGCTGAAATATTATATAATAATTATGTTGTATTTATTTGCATAATATTACTATGGCAGTATATGCAGCTTTGTTTTAAATCATTATCCGCAGCGACGATAAATAAAGATGTCACCGCGGTTTAAATATGATAACGGAACAAATTTTGGACGGGGATATAACGTCCGTCTATCTTTTGCGAGCTGTGCATCAGCTCTTCATCTATATATTTATAAATGAATAAAATAATGCGGCATTTACCGCCTTTAAGTAATAATTAAAATTATGATACAAACTTTTGATTATTTTTTACGAAAAGGAGGTAATGCACTGTATGGATCTGATAATCGCTATTGTCCTTATAATTGCTGCCCTTGCAGCAGGCGTTGGAGTGGGTTATGCTCTGTTCTACAAAAAGGGCGTCGAGGCAGGCGTTGAAAAGCGCAAGCGCGATGCAGAAGCAATCGTAGGTTCTGCTGAACAGCAGGCAGAGCGCATCGTCGAGGATGCTGAAAAGGACGCTGACAATAAGAAAAAAAGCGCCCTCATCGAAGCTAAGGACGAAATACATAAGCTCCGCACCGAGGCGGATAAGGAGATCAAGGATCGCAGAGCAGAGCTGTCACGTCAGGAAAGACGTATGCAGCAGAAAGAAGAGAATTTAGACAAGAAAACCGATAATCTCGAAAAGAAGGAGGAGACTCTCAATCAGAAGATAAAGTCAGCTGACGAAAAACTCAAGGAAGCTGATTCTATCAAGAAGAGCCAGATGGATATTCTGGAGAGGATCTCCGAATTTACAAAGGATCAGGCTAAGGAGTACATCATTTCAAAGCTGGAGGACGACCTCGTTCACGAAAAGGCTGTGAAAGTACAGGCTTACGAGCAGATCATCAAGGACGAATGTCAGGAGAAGGCAAGAAGCTATATCTCCCTCGCTATCGCCAAGGTGGCTGCGGATCAGGTCTCAGAGGCGGCTGTATCAGTCGTTCCGCTTCCAAATGACGAAATGAAGGGCCGTATCATCGGCCGTGAGGGTCGTAACATAAGAACTCTCGAAACACTGACAGGCGTCGATCTTATCATCGACGATACTCCCGAGGCTATTACGATCTCCTGCTTTGACCAGATCAGACGTGAGGTCGCAAGGATCGCCCTGGAAAAGCTTATTTCCGACGGTCGTATCCACCCCACACGTATCGAGGAAATGGTCGAGAAGGCTCGCCGCGAGGTAGAGTACCGCATCAAGCAGGAGGGTGAACGCGCTGTCATCGAGACTAACGTTCACGGCCTTAACCACGAGCTTATCAAGCTTATCGGACGTCTTAAATTCCGTACAAGCTACAGACAGAACGTGCTCGATCATTCCATTGAGGTCGCTAAGCTCTGCGGAGTTCTCGCTTCCGAGCTTGGTGTTGACGCAAATATGGCAAGACGTGCAGGACTTCTCCACGATATCGGTAAGGCTCTTACCTCCGAGATCGAGGGTTCACACGTTCAGATCGGTGTCGATGTTTGTAAAAAATACAACGAAAATCCTGTTATTATACACGCTGTCGAAGCTCACCACAACGATGTTGAGCCGAAAACAGTTATTGCCTGCATAGTTCAGGCAGCCGACGCTATCTCCGCTGCAAGACCTGCCGCAAGAAGCGAAAACTACGAAAGCTATATCAAGCGCCTCCAGAAGCTTGAGGAGATATGCACCTCATACGACGGCGTTGAGAAATGCTTTGCTGTACAGGCAGGACGTGAAGTCAGGATCATGGTCACACCCGAAGTCATCAATGATGAGAAAATGGTTCTCGTCGCAAGACAGATCGCTCAGCAGATCGAGTCTGAGATGGATTATCCGGGACAGATCAAGGTCAATCTCATTCGTGAGAGCAGAGTTACTGACTACGCAAAATAATGCACTCTGCTGCGGTAGCTTTACCGCAGAACGTCTGGCTGTCGGGCATATTATGCTCGACAGCCGCTTTTTATTTCACTGTGGAGACCTGAGAAAACTTTTCCCATGTCTTCAGAATGAAATGAGGATCAGAAGAGATGATAAATACAGAGGGAGGTAAAAATCATGAAAAAGACAAAGATCTGGGGGCTTATTACATCTGCTGCGGCTGCGGCAGTGCTTGCACTTGCGTCTGTTCCGTGGTCGGCTTCGGCTGCATGGGAGCAGATCGACAGCATGGGCGAGCTCAACGGCGATAAACAAGTAAATGTATCGGACATGGTAACGCTTTGCAGACACCTGCACGGCAGGGAGGCTCTCGGCGACAAGAGTATCTGTAACCTTGGGAGCGGCAAATATGCCATAAAGATGACTCCCGAGCAGGTGATAAATGTCAGCGGCGGGACCTCTGTCCAGAAAGCCGACCTTAACAGGGACGGCGTCATAGATATCTTCGACCTTGTGGAGATGCGGAAAAAGCTCATCTCCAAGGAAAAGTGCGGAGAGATATTCCGGTGGAATGAGGAGACTACCACCACGACCAAGGTCACTACAACAACGACTACAACTACTACAACAACGACTACGACAACTGCTCCGCCGACTGCCACAACGACAACTACGGCTCCTGCCAAGAAAAACTTTATCTCGGCGCCTATCCACGATATGTACGGAAGTCTGCCGTCACAGGGCAAGGCTAAGCTCATAATCTTTTATGTGGATTTCCCTGACTGCAAATTCGACTATGAGCCTACCACGGACAGGATAGAGGAGATCGCTTTCGGTCCCGAGAACGAAAGCTCGCCTCTGTACCCCTATGAGAGCTGTGCGGCGTTCTATTCAAGAGCTTCAAAGGGAACTATGAAGCTTCAGGGCAAGGCTTACAGGTATACCTGCAAGAAGAATATATCTTCCTATGAGGGAGACGTTTTCAAGGCTGACTTTACTACAGAGGTAGTAAAGAATATGAACAGCGTGGTGGACTATTCACAGTTCGACGCTGACCATGACGGCACAGTCGATGCTATACTGTTCTGCGTTCCGCGCTCCTCTGACGAGAATGAGTGGTGGCCATGCGCAGGCGAGTTCGGCGGAGACTACTGGCTCAAGCTGGACGGCATGACTATGGGACACGTTATCACAGGCAATGCGGATATAATTTCCGATACCGACTATTCGGACTTTACCTCCACATATCTCCACGAAATGGGTCACTGTATGGGACTTCCCGACTATTACCTTTACGGAGCGGAGGACTTTGAGGGACTTCACGGCTCGGCAGGCTATGACCTTATGGACGAGGCGCATTCGGATTTCAGCGCCATATCAAAGCTGATGCTGGGCTGGTACAGAGAGGATCAGATACAGGTCTACGACAGCTCAAAGGGCACTCAGACCTTTACGCTCACAAACGGTCAGAGCGATGAGGGCAACTGCCTTATCATACCGCGGGGTACTCTCGACAGCGAATACAAGTCGGAATACTTTATTCTCGAATATACCACTCTCGATAAGAACAACAGCGATGTCAAGAAGAACTTCTGGTGGCGTCCTACGGGAACAGGCGTAAGGCTGCTCCATATAGAGGCGACCAAGTACAACGACGGCTGGCGCGAGGTGTTCAAGTATGAGAGCGGCAACGACGACTTCACAAATAAGGACGCAGGCAGACGCTTTGTAAGACTTGTCAATGACGGCGACAAGGATAATCTGCTGAGAACGGGAAGCGTGGTCGATAATAAGGTCAGCGGTTTTGCATGGTATGACAGCAGCGGCGGTCAGACCATAGATCCCAATATCATTATCACTGTTGGTGAGAAAAACGGCGACAGCTATACAGTTACCGTTTCAAATAAATAATTCTGCTTGAATTGCAGAAAGGAATTTTTTAGAATGGCAAAAACTATCTTTAACACATCGGAAAAATCGAACTTCATACTCAACATGACAGAGGAGCAGTATTCAAAGCTGGCTTCCCGCGGACTCATAGCTGCAATGCTTCTGGTGCCGCTGTTTACCATTATCCCTGAGGTAACGGATAAGGCTTCATATGCGTTCTCGGCAGGTGGACTTGCTGTGGGCGGCGTAATATGCATGATACTGGCACTCATCGGCATGATGAAAAAATATATCGGCAAAGGTGCGGTGATCCCCGTTATTGCTATGGGCGCACTTGTGCTATGGGGAGTTATATCCCTCATAAACGGCTATGATCTGAACATATCTATGTACGGATACCATAACAGAGGCGAGGGGCTCCTTGCGATACTGTTCTACTTCGGTTTCTTCACAACGGCTGCGGCTGTTAAGCGCGAAACAGCTGTAAAAACTCTGATAAACGGCATAGTCGCAGTGGGAATACTCAACAGCGCTGTGTCCTTGATACAGATATTCATTACGAACAAGCATTATCAGTTCGTTTCTGTAGATGATGAGGCCATGGCAGCTTCGGGACTTTCAATGTCTCCCGTATTCCTTGCAATGGTGCTCACCCTTGCACTGGCAGCTGCGCTCATAGGCTTTGTAACATCTGAAAGCAAAAAACGCAGGATACTATTTATCTGTGCAGCGGCGCTCTTCTCATTCGTTATCATGTTCACATACACCATTGTTGGTATCTGCGGACTTGTATTCTCTGCGGCAGCAGCGATCGCGGCTGTATTTGCACTGAAAGCTCCCAAGAGCCGCCTTGTATCTGTTCTTGCAGCAGCTGTTTCCGCAGTTCTTGCAGTGGTACTTGTCTATGCAGGAGCTATCGGAAATATTACAAGCTACAGAACATACGACGGCAGGATAGCATGGTGGGCTGATGCATACATGAGGGCGTCTGCTTCGGGCAACTTCAACTCTGATATCATCAATATCGATGATCCTGTTGACGTTTATACCTATATGAACGAAAAGACCGTGGACATAATCCAGAAGAATCCGCTGACAGGTACGGGACCCGAGCAGCTTGCTTTCCCGCAGGTCCGCAAGGTAAATGACCTTACCGAGATAGAGGACATCATGACTGCCAATGACGGCATCTTCGACAAGGACTATAATGAGTACCTCTATACTGCGGCTACAAGAGGAATACCGTCCCTTATCGCTCTTGTTCTTGCACTTGTACCTGCACTGCTCATCGGCTATAAGTCCATGCGCAAAAGAAAGAGTGCCGAGGCGTTCACAGCCTTTGTGCTTACACTGGGCGGCGTGCTGATGTTCTTCATCAGCTGCAGCAGTATCGCATATGCTCCCATATTCTGGGCGGCAGCAGGAACAGCCTGTGCTGCTGTAGAAAAGCCCGAGAAAAAGGAAGCTCCCGAGAAGTCTGCAAAGAAGAATGCCAAGGCTGAAAAGGAAGCCGCCGAGAAACCTGCAAAGAAAAATACCAAAGCTGAAAAGAAAGCATGACCGTAAAGCCCTGAGAGTCCGACTCTCAGGACTTTTTTGCGGATATACAGCGATTTTTGTCAAAATTGTAAGTATCTGCTAACAAAAAACTATTGATTTTTCACGCAGATATGGTACAATAAAATCACGGGGAGCAGAAGCTCCGCGAATAACACGGAGGTGTATGTAAATGGCATATATTATTTCTGACGATTGTGTAATGTGTGGTGCTTGTGCAGGCGAGTGTCCTGTAGGCGCTATCTCTGAAGGTGACGGAAAATACGTTATCGACGCAGACGCTTGCGTAGAGTGCGGTGCTTGTGCAGGCGCATGTCCTGTAGGTGCTCCTAACGCTGAGTAATCACGAAAAGAAATGATAAGCAGTTCCGATAAGGGAACTGCTTATTTTTTTTTGCCTGCTTATTCGCAGCAGCCGGAACGGACTACAAAGGAATTGCAGTCTGTACACTCGGGGACGGTGGGGTTATCCTCATGTGTGCCCACTGAAATGCAGTCGAGAGAGCAGTAGTTCTCGGTCACGAGATTGTGGCGGCACTGGGATACGTCGCACTTTATGCTCTTGTTCTTTTTCTGTTCGTCCATGGTAACATCTCCATTCACATTTTTAGCTCCCTTTTTCAGGAACATAAATAGTATTAACAGTATTTTAAGAATTATTACAGCATGAATACAAATTTGCTGAAATATTGACTTTTGGAATGGTTTGTGATAATATTATCATATGGGGCTATAAGGCTTCTCAATAACATGATATTTATCAGGAGGGGATCAGTATGTTTGAAAATGATCACAATGAAAACGGCATGGAAAACACACAGTTCGACAGCCAGCCCGTTAATGACGACCTCAGCGTTTCAGGCGTTGACAATGTCACTAAGAAGGGCAAGGGCAAGAAGGCTGCTCTGATAGGGGGAATATCGGCAGCTGTAGTTGTAGGCGGTTCGGCTACTGCATATGCAGCATCTGATACTGTCAAGAATCAGGTAAAGCTCAGACTGAGCAGTCCTGAAAATTATTATGCATGGGTGACTGAGAACAACTCAAAGAATCTCGGTCAGATACTCAGCGAGAATTACAAGAAGACTATCGATAATATGGAGAAGGGCACTGACGCTAAGTTCAAGCTCTCCTTTGAACCGACTCAGGAAACCAAGGATATACTCATTGATGAGTTATTCAGCGGCAGCTCCAATGATGAGACAAAGCAGTTCGAGGACATCATAAAGAATAACGATTCCATCGGCATCACTGCCGGCTGGTCTGCAAAGAAGGGCAAGACAAACGGCAGCTTCGGACTTGAACTCAGCGACAAGCATATCGTAGGCGTGGATACTGCCATTGATGCAGACACTATGGATTACTTTGTCCGTATCCCCGAGCTCAAGGAGCAGTGGATAGGCGTATCTATGGGCGAGACAATGGACGAGCTCATGAGCGACGAAGAGGCAAATGCTGTTATTCAGACATATAAGGACATCATGAACGATCCTGCTTCATTCCTTTCACCTGACGAGCTGGAGACTGAGGTCAACAGATATGTGGGCGTATGGAGCAAGTTTGCAGACGATGTAAAGCTGGAAAAGAAAGAGGCTGTTGATATCTGCGATATAACAGTCAACTATACAGTTGCTTCTGTAGAGCTCAAGGAAAAGGACGCTGTAAAGCTTGGACTTAAATACCTCGAGGAGCTCAAGGACGACGATATCATCAAGGGCATCGTTGTTGACAAGGTAAAGGCTGTTGACGACGACGAATACATGGAGGATATCGACGACGCTATCGACGATCTGAAGGATCAGCTTGAAGATGACGACTTCGATGAGGACACTACATTAACTATCGATACATATATCGACGCTACAGGTACTATCCGCGGTTTCGGCTTCTCTGCTGATGAAGATGAATTCTCAATGATACTCGGCAAGGACGGTGACGACGTCAGAGGCGAAATGAGATTCGTTGAAGAGGGCGAAGAGGAATTCTCCGTAAAGCTTTCAGCTGAGGAACAGGGCAAGGACAAGTACACAGGCAGCCTTACTTTCGCTTATCCCAGCTATTCATACGACGACGATTACAACAGAGTATCAGAGACTAAGGAAGCTGTTGTCAAGTTCGACGATTTTGAGATCGTTGAAAAGGAAAAAGGCTACTTCAACGGCGATTTCGTTATAGAGATCCCGGACGTTGATCCTATCGGCATCTCATTTAGCTCAGACGGCAAGAAGCAGGAAGTAAGCTATGAGGTAGAAATTAAGGGTAAAGACTACGGCAAGCTCAAGCTGGCTTACTCTGTTGATTACGGCACAGACACTGATGTTCCCAGCAAGGACAGCGCATTCATGGTAGACGTTAAGAATGCTGACAACTTCCAGCTCGATGAGTACGTTTCACAGGACGAGTTCAGCAAGTTCGCAAAGGGCATCATGAATGATGTAGGCATTGACGACAAGACTGCCGAGGAGCTTGCAAAGTATGCTACAGAAGAGCTTTTTGGCAGCATGGACAGCGGTTTTGACATTGATGATGATTTTGACTGGGACGACGATGATCTCGACTTCGACTTCGATGATGACGAGGACGTACCAAGAACCACATCTGCTTTCGATGATGATGATTACGACTTCGACTTCAGCTTTGATCCCAGCCAGTTCAAGTATGAGGACTACAAGGACTTCATGACAGAAGAGCAGTTCAATGAGTTCGTTGAAGAGATGCAGAAGTACGCTGACGAGTATTCAAGCACCGCTTCAAAGACAACAACAAAGAAGGCTTCATAAACGAACCTGTAGGGAACGGCGCCCTCGCCGTTCCGATATAAATAAAATTAAGACCTCCGTTTATCGGAGGTCTTTTTTGTTGTTCATTAGTAGTAAAAGTTTTCCTGCTCTCTCTTGTTAACGCGGTACAAGATCGTCATGGCAGATCCCACTGCAAGAAATAAAATACCCATTATAGGCAGGAAATTGAACGCTTCTGCCTCGCCATCTAGGTAATATATACTCGGATCATTCGGATCATAGTGTATGGTCACTTTGGTGCCCTTACTCAATGAACTGTTTCGTCTGGCGATGGCGCTTTGCCTGAAAACATCGTCTGTTTCAACCAATATGTAAGCGGTAGTAGTGGTTTCGGAGTATCTGACCTTTTTGCCGTCCTGATATCTCCATTTGTGCTCTGTCTTTACTTCGGTGTGTGAGACTGTACCATAGACTTTAGCGGTGCATCTTTCTATTTTTGCCAGCGAAGTACGGTAACTGCAAAATGATAATGATAACAACAGCGCCGATATTATAAATACCGCTGCGATATGGTATATTTTTATCTTTTTGATAAGCTCATAGAACTCACTGAAAATGCTGTCTTCCCTCATTTATTTCTCTGATATGGCTTTAAGCTTGGTGAGTATGATGTTTGCTGCGTCGAATTTGCTCATGAGCTCCATTTCCTCAGTGTCCTCGGGAGTTATCATGGTTATGATATTGGTGTCTGTGCCGAAGCCCGAGCCTGCTTTTCTCAGGGAGTTTGCGCATATCATGTCGCAGTTCTTCTTTGTCAGCTTTGCACGGGAGTTCTCGATAACGTTGTCGGTCTCCATAGAGAAGCCGCATATTACCTGTCCTGCTCGGCGGTTCTCGCCGATATATTTGAGGATATCCGTGGTACGCTTCAGCGGTATGCTCATATCGCCGTCGGACTTTTTTATCTTGCTGTCGGCAGTAGTCACGGGAGTATAATCCGCAACGGCAGCTGCCTTTATAACGATGTCTGTGCTGTCAAGGCGCTCCTTGACGGCATTGAACATATCCTCGGCAGACTTTACGGGAACTACATTCACGAACATAGGGGGCTCAACATCGGTATGAGCTGCAACCACGGTAACATCAGCTCCGCGGAGCATTGCTGCTCTTGCAAGGGCAAAGCCCATTTTGCCGCTGGAATGGTTGGAGATAAAGCGGACGGGGTCTATGCTCTCGCGGGTAGCTCCTGCGGTAACGAGTATGCGTTTGCCTGCAAGGTCTTTCTCAAAGGCAGCCTCGCGGACTATGTACTCCAGCAGAGTTTCCTCGTCGGGGAGCTTTCCGTCGCCGATATCGCGGTTTGCAAGCATTCCGCGGACAGGCTCCACTATCTCATAGCCGAACTTTTTCAGCTTTTCTATGTTGTCCTGAACGATAGGATTGTGGAACATATTATGGTTCATGGCAGGTGCGATTATCTTCTTGCAGGTGCAAGCCATGACTGTAGTTGTCAGCATATCGTCCGCAATGCCGTTTGCTATCTTGCCGATAACGTTTGCGGAAGCAGGAGCTATCATAACTACGTCAGCCTTTTTTGCAATGGAAACGTGCTCCACGCTGTATTCAAAATTGCGGTCAAAGGTGTCGATAAGGCACTTGTGCTGAGTAAGAGTCTCGAAAGTAAGGGGGTGAACGAAGTTAAGTGAATTTGGTGTCATTGCAACGTGTACGTCAGCTCCCAGCTTTGTGAGCATACGCGCTAAGTTGCATATCTTGTATACTGCGATAGAGCCTGTGACTCCCAGTAATACGGTCTTTCCTGTAAGCATTTCATTCACCTCATATATGGAGTTCGTTGGGACAATCCTCGCCCTTTACACAGGCGAGAATGTTGCTGACTGTGGTCTCTGCGATGTTGTGGAGAGCCTCCTCCGTAAGGAATGCCTGATGTGAAGTAACGATAACATTAGGCATGGAGATAAGTCTCGCAAGGGTATCGTCGGCAATGATGTGTCCCGAGAAGTCCTGGAAGAACACGTCGGCTTCTTCCTCGTATACGTCAAGGCAGGCAGCTCCTATCTTACGGGCTTTAATGCCCTCAAGTAGGGCTTCTGCGTCGATGAGGGCACCTCTTGAAGTATTGACGATGACCACGCCCTTTTTCAGCTTGTCAATTGATTTGCTGTCTATCATATGATATGTTTCCTCGGTGAGAGGGCAGTGGAAGGAGATTATGTCGCTGCGGCTGAAAAGCTCGTCCAGCTCAACATAGTCTATGCCGCTGTCCTTTGCGGGGAACTTGTCATAAGCGATAACGTTCATGCCGAAGCCGCGGCAGATGTTGATGAAGATGCGTCCTATCTTACCTGTACCCACAACGCCCACGGTCTTGCCGTGGAGGTCAAAGCCTGTGAGCCCGTTCAGTGAGAAGTTGTGGTCTCTTGTGCGGATAAACGCCTTGTGAACGCGGCGTATAGATGTGAGGAGGAGCGCCATTGCGTGCTCGGCAACTGCGTAAGGGGAGTAAGCGGGGACGCTGACAACCTTTATCTTGTCCTTTGCGTACTTGATGTCAACATTGTTGTAGCCTGCGCAGCGGAGTGCAAGGACTTTGACGCCCAGCTCGCAGAGCCTGTCGATAACTGCTGCGTTGACGGTATCGTTTACGAAAACGCAGGCCGCGTCACAGCCCTTTGCAAGAGCAACTGTGTCCTCGTTGAGCTTGGTCTCGTAGAACTTGAACTTGATATTGTTCTCCTTGCCCAGCTTTTCAAAGGACGGCATATCGTATTGCTTTGTATCGTAAAATGCTACTTTCATGGCGATCCACCCTTCGTTTTAAGATGTATTATGTGTTTACTGCGGATTATTATACTATTTCAGCGAAAATCCCTGCAAGTGATGCTATGTAGGTCTTCTGGACTGTCTCGGCAGGGATCACCTCACCGTTTATCTCAATGTCCTTGGTAGCGCAGGCGTCAGCCACAAGAGTTACCTCATAGCCGTAGTCCATGGCAGCGCGGACTGTGGTGTCAACGCACATATGTGTCATCATGCCGCAGACGATGAGCTTTTCAACGCCCAGACTGCGGAGGCAGTCGTTGAGCTCTGTGCCGAGAAAGCTGTTGGGGCAGTACTTGTTGATAACGATATCATCGGGGTGGGGCTTGATGCGCTCGGATATCTCGCAGCCGTAGGTGCCCTCATTGAAGAAGTCCTCGCTGTCGGGATTGATGTGCTTGATGTATATCACATGGCGTCCCATACGGCGGCTCTCTTCGATGAGCTTCACGATCTTTGCCTCAGCTTTCTGAGGCTCGTGGAGCTGGCAGGCTCCGCCCTCGAAGTAGTCGTTCTGGACGTCGATGATGAGTAAAGCTTCTTTCATAATCATATCTCCCTAAGTGTTTTTGCTGTGCCGTTTGTCAGACGGCTTTTTACAGTCTGGCTATATATTTTTGACCATTCCTGTAAAAATAAACTAATAAAAATAGTATACCATATTGGAGCGGCTGTGTCAATCGTCGCTGCTATGGTCAATATCACGAAATATCACGCCATTTGGACATAAAAAATGTAAGGAGCACATTGGGGAGGCGGATTTGGCAAATTCTTGCAAAAAAGGCGGCGGAAAGCACATGCAAAAGGAGCTGAGACTGCGGTTTGAAACAAGTGGTCTAATATAGCTGAAATATACCGCCTGTAAATGTACTTTTTTTGAGAAAATTATTCCGTGTCAATTGTTGAAACAACGTAAAATAGCGGTATTTGTTAAAGTGTATAAAGTGAAGCAGGCAAATATAGTAAATTTAACTATTGACTTTTTATAGGTTTTGATGTACAATATGTATATAGAAAAGAGATAAAAAGATCGCCCCCTAACATGGTATTTTGAATACCGAAAAAGACTTGCAAAGCTCAGATTCCGCGGTGAATTCCGAGCCATAGTGTAAGTCAAAAAGAAGTTATTGAGAGCTTCACCCCCCTTTTATCAGAGACACGGAACCTGCCTTTACAAGAGAAAAGCGCAGAAAATCATGCAAAATGCTGATGATCGCGCTATTTCTTGCAAGGGCAGGTTTCTGTGCTGACGAATACGCAAAAAACGGGCAGAGCCGCCGACATTACGCCGACGGCTCTGCCCCTTAGACTATGGAATGAACAACATCAATAGGAGCTGAAGTCAGGGATCTCGTCGTCTGACATATCACAGAAGATGTCGTCATACTTCTCATATTCGGGTACCAGCTCGTTCTCGTCCACGGGTCTTTCGATGCCCATAAGATCACGTCTTGTGTTCTCGGAAATGTCCATGGGAGAGCACTGTCCGAGAAGGATCTTTCTTACGGATTCAAAAAACAGCTTGTCGATGTCCGAGAACTTGTCCCAGGCAAGTGCTTCGTCGCAGTACCTGAGCATATTCATCGTGCTCATTCTGGTGTTCAACATAGCGATCCCTCCTTGATCTTAATTAATTCCCCTTTATATATTTATCTTTGGAATAAGAGTGAGTCGGATACGCGGCTGCCTTTTGACATGCACATATATCTCGGGGCAGTATCCGAAAAAACCGCAATTTATATTCCATCTTTATTATATCCATAATTTGGTCACAAAACAACCCACAATTTGCATGAAAAAGTGTAAAAAACGCGGATTTCAACAGTTGAGGTTGAAAAAATATGTGTATAATATATATGAACGTACATTTATAATTGTATATTTTGCCCACATCGTTTAAGACTATTTTAAGGTGTGAATTAACGAAATATGAATTAGATTAATAAAATATTTTATGCGTGGTTTTTTATCGCAAAACTTGATAGTTTCCTGAAATATAGCTGAAAAGCTCAATCCATTAAACAAACATTGACAAGTTTGTGAGCAATTTTTGGGCATAATGAATAATTTCAGCAACAAATGACTTGTTTTTGAAATAGTTAAGATTTATACTTGAGTATAGACAAATAAAGAGTTCACAACTCATGGGGATTACTGAAATCATAAATTTGCTTTTCATAAAACAAAGGAGTGATTGAAGTGAAACTATCAAGAATGAAAAGGATCCTCAGCGGCACCGTTTCTGCGCTGATGATTGCAACGAGCATCCCGACAGTCGCATCTGCTGCCGATCAGCAGACAAGAGGCAACATAGGCGGCTACGACTACGAGATGTGGAACCAGAACGGACAGGGTCAGGCTTCGATGAACCCGTCAGCAGGTTCTTTCACCTGCTCATGGAGCAACATTGAGAACTTCCTTGCTCGTATGGGCAAAAACTACGACAGCCAGAAGATCAACTACAAACAGCTGAATGGCATCACACTTACTTACGATGTAGAGTATACACCAAGAGGAAACTCTTATATGTGTGTATACGGCTGGACAAGAAATCCTCTTATGGAGTATTACATCGTAGAAGGCTGGGGCGACTGGAGACCACCGGGAAATGACGGTGAGAACAAGGGCTCGGTTACCCTCAACGGAAACACATATGACATTCGTAAGTCAATGCGTTACAATCAGCCATCTCTCGACGGTACAGCTACATTCCCACAGTACTGGAGCGTTCGTCAGACAAGTGGTTCTGCAAATAATCAGCAGAACAACATGAAGGGCACTATCGATGTAAGCGGTCACTTTGACGCATGGTCAAAGGCAGGTCTGGATATGTCGGGAACTCTTTATGAGGTATCCCTTAATATCGAGGGCTACAGATCCAACGGATCAGCTAATGTAAAGAGCGTTACAGTAAAGACAGGCTCAGGTCAGTCTGATGTAACAGTTGAAACAGGAAATAACGGCGGCAATGTTGGCGGCGGCCAGCAGGGCGGCTTCGATATGAGCCAGTTCGGCGGCCAGCAGGGCGGTTTCGACATGAGCCAGTTCGGCGGTCAGCAGGGCGGCTTCGATATGAGTCAGTTCGGCGGTCAGCAGGGCGGCTTTGATATGAGTCAGTTCGGCGGTCAGCAGGGCGGCTTTGATATGAGCCAGTTCGGCGGACAGCAGGGCGGTTTCGATATGAGCCAGTTCGGCGGTCAGCAGGGCGGCTTCGATATGAGTCAGTTCGGCGGCCAGCAGGGTGGCTTTGATATGAGCATGTTCGGCGGCCAGCAGGGCGGCAACCAGGGCAATATTGACTGGAGCGGCATGGCTGGCGGCTTCAATAACGGCAATTCCAATATCGGTTCAGACGCAGGCAACGGCGGCAACGCTAAGTCAGGTCTGAATGCTAAAATAAAGGGCGATATGCCTACAACTGTACCGGGCGGCAACGAGAAGACCGGCGGCTGCAAGGTAGAGAAGAAGACATATAACTGTAAATTCACAGGCGGACAGAAGAGCTGTAATGTTGTTCTTCCTCCTAACTATGACCCAAGCAAGAAATACCCTGTAATGTACGTTCTCCACGGCATCGGCGGTGACGAGAACAGCATGGTAAGCGGTATGGGCGTTCAGGAGCTCCTTGCAGGTCTTATCGGCAACGGCAAGGCTGAGGAAATGATCATCGTTCTCCCAAGCCAGTTCACAAGCAAGAACGGCGGTCAGGGCGGCGGCTTCGGTATCAATCAGGAGACATGCGCTGCTTATGATAACTTCCTCTATGATATCTCTGACAGCCTTATCCCTTACATTGAGGCTAACTACCCCGTAAAGACAGGCAGAGAGAACAGAGCTATCACAGGATTCTCAATGGGAGGACGAGAGGCTATCTACATTGGTCTTATGCGTCCTGACCTCTTTGCATACGTTGGCGGCGCTTGCCCTGCACCCGGTATCACACCCGGTAAGGATATGTTCATGGAGCATCCCGGTTGCATGCAGGAGAGCGAAATGAAGTTCAGAAACGTAGGTCCCGAGCCTGAGGTATTCATGATCACAGGCGGTACTAATGACTCAGTTGTTGGTACATTCCCATCACAGTACAGCGAGATCCTTACAAGAAACGGCGTAGAGCATGTTTACCAGTCCATCCCCGGCGGCGGACACGGTGCAGACTCTGTTAAGCCACATCTCTACACATTCATGAGATATGCTTTCAAGGCTAATGCAAGCGAAGGCTCATCTTCAAATACTAATACAAATACTAATACAAACACTAACACTAACACTAATACTAACACAAATACAAACAACAATAACAACACAAATAATAACAACAACAATAACAATAACAATTTCGGCGGCAATGGCGCAGGCAGCTCCAACAATCTCGCTTCAAAGGTTACTAAGTGGGGCGACGCCAACAACGACGGTACAGTAGATATGGGCGACGTTGTAGCAGTTATGCAGGCTCTTGCAGCTCCTAACAAGTATAAGCTTGACGAGCAGGGACAGCGCAATGCTGACTGCTACGAAGCAGGCAGCGGTCTTACCGCAAATGATGCTCTTTCTATCCAGAAGTATCTCTTAGGTACTATCACATCTCTCCCCGAGAGCTATGCAAAGAGCGCAGCAAGCAATAACACAGTTACAACTACTGCAAAGCCTGTTGTAGTTACAACAACTACAGCTGCTCCCGTACAGCAGAACAACGGCGGTCAGCAGGGCGGCTTTGATATGAGCCAGTTCGGCGGACAGCAGGGCGGTTTCGACATGAGCCAGTTCGGCAACATGGACTGGAGCCAGTTTGGTCAGCAGAACGGCGGACAGCAGGGCGGTTTTGATATGAGCCAGTTCGGCGGCCAGCAGGGCGGCTTCGACATGAGCATGTTCGGCGGCCAGCAGGGCGGCTTCGATATGAGCCAGTTCGGCGGCCAGCAGGGCGGCTTCGATATGAGCCAGTTTGGCGGTCAGCAGGGCGGCTTCGATATGAGCCAGTTTGGCGGTCAGCAGGGCGGCTTTGACCAGGGTGGTCAGCAGAACGCAGGTCAGCAGTCGGCTGGCAACGGCGGTGCTGCAGTACAGTCAGGCAAGAAGCTTTGCGCTATCTCATTCGATGACGGCGCTTCAGCTACAAGCAAGTCTGACCCAGGCTACAGAATCATTGATGCTCTTATCAAGAACAACATGACAGCTACATTCTTCATCGTAGGCGACTGGATCAAGACAAACGACCAGATCAAGTACGAGTACCAGAATGGCATGGAAGTTGCTAACCATACACAGTCTCACCCACATCTCGGTCAGCTTGGTGCATCTCAGGTCCGCAGCGAGTGGGAGAACTGCAATACAAAGCTCAAGAACATCATCGGTGCTGAGCCATCACACCTCATGAGACTTCCTTACCTCGAGAGCAACGGAACAGTTCAGTCAGCTCTTAACGATGTACCGCTTATCTCATGCGCTATCGATACTCAGGACTGGAACGGTGCTTCAAAGGATCAGATCGTTAATACTATCAAGCAGGCTGCACAGAACGGCTCGCTTGAGGGTGCTATCGTACTCTGCCACGAGAACTACGCTACAACAGCAGCAGCTATGGAAGAGGTTCTTCCTTGGCTTGCACAGAATGGTTATCAGAACGTAAACATCTCTGATATGGCTAAGGCTCACGGCAAGACACTTGCAGGCGGTCAGGTTCACACACGCGCTTAATTAATTGTTATTATTTCGTGCCGATCACAGTATCGATGGTCGGCACACCTGATTAAGATTTCTCCAAATTTTAATATCCCCTGAAAGGCAGTCGGTGTATATCGGCTGTCTTTTCATTTGTCGCAGGATCAGCGGCAGCAGGGGATAAAGCTTTGTTCAAGCTGAATAAATACCTTCGGGATACGGCGGTATTTTTGTTTTATTCACAGGAAATTCAAAAAATCTATACTGATAGCAATATTTGGTTAGCATTTTACAATTTGATGATTTATAATGTAATATGGTTTAAAATCGTATCTTTTTTATGGAGGTTTTTTTATGAGATCATCAAAAGTTTTAGCGGCAGTTCTGTCGCTGACCTTAGCTGCAGGTGCAGCTATGCCGATCAACAGCTATGTTCCGAGCGTTGCGCTGACCGCAAGCGCAGAGGAGAGCAGCACTGTTGAGACTGACGAACTGGTATTTGAAATTTTTGCAGACCATGCGGAGGTCATCAGAGTAAACGACGAGAAGATGACCAAGTGTACTGTTCCCGCTGCTGTAAACAAGCTCCCCGTTACAAGAATTGCGCAAAACGCTTTCTTTTTTTCACCTGATCTTCAGGAGGTAACTCTCCCTGCTTCGGTCACTGCTATCGGTGATCAGGCTTTTTCATGGTGCACAAAGCTCAAGTCCATAAAGGTTGACGCTGCAAGCAAGGATTTCACAGAGGTAGACGGCATATTATTCAGCAAGTCAAAGGATACGCTGGTCTCCTATCCTGCGGGAAAAGAGGGCAAGAGCTATACAGTTCCCGACAGTGTCAAGAAGCTCGCAAGCTTTGCATTTATGCGTTCACAGAATCTTGAAGCTGTAACAGTTCCCGAATCTGTTACTTATATCGGACAGGAGGCTTTCTGTACAAACATCAAGCTCAGATCAGTGACTATCCTCAATCCCGATTGTGAATTTGAGATAACAAGCTTTATCTGCAACGGTATGGATGAAAATTTCATTTCTCATTACTACGGTACTGTTACAGGATATGAGGGCTCAACAACAGAGCTGATGGCTGCTGAAAACAACTATGAGTTCATAGGTATCCCTAATCCTTATACAACTACAACCACCACTACTATGACTACAACTACAACAACTACGACTACCACAGCAACAGCCGCTGCTTCAACTACAGGCAAAACAACTGCCTCCACAGCACCTTCTGCCTCAACTACAGGTAAAACTACAGCTTCCACAACAGCAACAGGCACTCCTGTAACTACTACAACAACTGCGCCTGCTGCACAGTACAAGCTTGGTGATGTTAACAGCGACGGCAAGATAAATGCTTCCGATGCTACAGCAGTACTCCAGTACTATGCGAGGACAGCTACAGGCAAGGACGGCGGTCTGAACAAGGAGCAGCAGACTGCGGCAGACGTTAACAAGGACGGCAAGATAAATTCAGTTGATGCAACCATTATACTCTCATATTATGCTTACTGCGGAACAGAAAAGGATAAGGCAATGCCCTTTGAAGAGTACCTGAAAGCAGCAAAATAATTAAAGCTCATAAGGACTGAAAATGCTTTCGGAGCAGCTATAAATAGAAATTACCGGGTCTTGAATATGGATCCGGTATTTTTTTATGTGAAAAAAAGTGCTGTGCGGCAATGATAAATATTGACTTTGTGCTGAAAAAATCGTATAATTAATATTAAATCTGCAAAAAAACGCTACACTGAACAAGATGTTACAAGGAGAACTCTATGAAACGAAGATATATCGCTGCTGCACTTTGTAATATAATATTTCTTTCACTTGCGGCCACTTCCTGCGCGGAGAAGAAAACCGACCTGCTGCCCTCTGCAATATCAGGACCTGAGGAGAATGAGGTCGCGGAAGTTCCGTATGAGGCTGAAGGCATGCGTTTTTCAATGAAAAGCGGCTTTTATGACAGCGGATTCTCCCTTTCTATATCCGCTGACGATGACCACCAGATATTCTATACCCTTGACGGTAGTGTGCCTACTGCTCACAGCAGCTGCTATACCAAGCCCATACAGATCACAGACCGTTCTGACGAGGATAATGTGCTGAGCGCTCACACCGATATCGCACAGCCTGTGGAGCTCGCCGACGATTTTCAGCCACGTTCTGCTGTGGACAAGGCGACTGTAGTCAGGGCTATAACCATAGATAAGGACGGCAACAAAAGTCCTGTTGTGTCCAATACCTACTTTATCGGCTTTGGTGAAAAGGCGGAGTATTACAAGGACTTCAGGATAGTATCCATTATGACAGACGAGGCTAACCTCTTTGATAATGAAAAGGGAATATACGTCCTCGGAAAGACCTACGACGACTGGAAAAATAACGAATATGACCCGTCTGTTCCCGACTGGTTCATTCCCGCAAATTATACTCAAAAGGGAAAGGAATGGGAGCGCGATGCGGCGATACAATTTTTTGAGAACGGAGAGCTTGCGGTGTCTCAGGATGTGGGTATACGCATACACGGAGGAGCTACCCGCTCTTACGCGCAGAAAAGCTTCAATATCTACGCAAGGAGCTCCTACGGTACGCCTAAGCTGGAATACGACCTGTTCTCGGGAAATGTAAAGAGCAAAACAAGCGGTGAG
>NZ_JAGT01000001.1:300000-392500 GCF_000526795.1 Ruminococcus flavefaciens AE3010 | reverse complement strand
CATAGACTGTTGCTCCAAATGTATAGTTTAGCCCGAAAGCAGCTTTAGCCGCTCTCGGGCTATAAATTTTCATTTTATCCGCGTGCGCTCGATTTACTTATTTGCAAGAAGCGACTTATATGTCTCAATATACTCTTCCGCAGAAGCCGACCAGCTGTGGTCACATTCCATGGCGCGCTCCATGAGCTCTTCCCATTCGGACTTATCATTATAGTCGTTCCACGCACGCTTTACAGCGTCAAGCATATCGTTGGCATTATAGGTCTTAAAGGTATACCCGTTGCCGTTTTCACCGCCGTTATCACGGACTGAATCGCGGAGGCCGCCTGTTTCGCGCACTATAGGGATCGCTCCGTAGCGCATCGCTATCATCTGTGCAAGTCCGCAGGGCTCACTCTGAGACGGCATGAGGAACATATCCGAGCCTGCATATATCCTGTGAGAAAGTTCGGGAATAAAGCCGATCGTTACCGACACTCTTTCGGGATAGCGCACAGCCATTTCCGTAAAGAAATCCTCATATATTTTCTCGCCGTTTCCGAGAATAGCAAACTTTATACCGTCATGTATCATCTCTTCAAAGACACAGCGTATAAGGTCGATGCCCTTATGTCTTACAAATCGTGAAACGATACCGATTATTGGTTCGTCGCCCTTTGCAAGTCCCAGCTCCTCAATAAGAGCCTCCTTGCACTTCGCCTTGCCTGCCTGCTTCTTTGATGAGTAGTTAGCTGCTATGTACTTGTCCTTTTCGGGATCATACAGCTTTATATCAATGCCGTTCATGATGCCGCGGAGCTTATACTGCTTTGTGACAAGAATCCTGTCAAGACCGTGTGCATACCACGGATCAAGTATCTCCCACGCATAGCTGGGACTGACCGTAGTTATCATGTCACAGGTCTCGATAGCACCCTTCATCATATTTACATAGCCGTCATACTCGATAAGTCCTGCGTTATACATAGGGATACCCATGAGTTCGCTGAGGACTTCCTTTCCGTACTTACCCTGATATTCGATGTTATGGATAGTGTAAACTGTCTTGATGCCGTCATAGCCCTGCTGATATTTATAATAAACATTATAATATACGGGTATGAGGGCAGTCTGCCAATCGTTGCAATTGATTATGTCTGGAGTGAATTTGATGTACTTCAGCATTTCAAGCACTGCCCTGTCAAAGAAAACGAATCTCTCGCAGTCGTCATAGAAGCCGTAAAGACCGTCTCTTGAATAGTAGTACTCATTATCGATGAAGTAGTAGGTTATACCGTCCTTGATAGTCATAAATATGCCGCAGTACTGCTTGCGCCACGAAACATCTACGGTTATATTGGTAAGGAATACCATTTTCTCGCGCAGCTCTGCACTTATGGACTTATAAAGTGGTATGACAACCCTGCAATCATGTCTCTTTGACTTTATTGCCTTGGGAAGAGAACCTACAACATCTGCAAGACCGCCTGAGGCTGCAAATGGCACAGCCTCACTGGCAGCAAAAAGTATTTTCATATTTGATCACCGCCGTCAGATCTTACCGCCTTTTCCAATATACAGCGGGTATGTTTCCGAGCCCGTAAGCACCTTATCGTTGCTTATCTCAACATTCTTATCGGTGATGACCGATGAGATGCTGCAGCTCGTACCTACCTTTGTGCCCTGGAACAGAACACAATCCTTTACTACTGAGTCCTTGCCTACTCTTACTCCTCTGAAAAGGATAGAGTTTATAACAGTCCCCTCAACTATACAGCCGTCTGCAATAAGGGAATCCTTGATGTTGGACTCCAGACCGTACTTAACGGGACCGTTGTCTCCTATCTTTGTAAGAACAGGCATTCCCTTTGTGAAAAGAGCATTTCTCTTTTCGGTTTCAAGCAGAAGTCTGCTTGAATTGTAATAGTTCTGAATGCTGTCTATCCTTGTGAAGAAGCCGTCATGCTTATAGCCCATTATCTTGAACTCGTCCTTCTTCGCCTGAAGTATCTCACGTGTAAAGCTGTACTGATTTCTGCTTGCAGCATCAGCAACTATCTTCTTAAGGAAGTCCTTTGTGATGATACACATTTCCAGCCAGAGATTGCACTCGCCCGAGATCTGAGGATCGACCAGTGTATCCTTGAGACGGTTCTCCTCGTCGAACTCCAGAACTGTAGCGCAGTTGTTCTTTTCGCAGCTGTAGTATCCTCTGCTGTAGATAAGGGTTATATCAGCTTCCGTTTCCTTGTGCTGTTTCAGCACGGGATTGAAGTTTATCATTGTTACCACATCACAGTTGGACATAATAACATACTTTGCATTTGAATGTTCAACGTATCTCCAGATATTATTCAGGGCGTCAAGTCTGCCCTTGTAGATGCTGCTCGTATGGCTGTAAGGCGGCAGGAGATGAAGTCCGCCCTTTTTACGGGCAAGATCCCAGTCACGTCCTGATCCGAGATGATCAAGGAGTGAACCGTAATTCGATTTCGTAATAACGCCTACCTCTGTAACTCCCGAATTAACAAAGCTCGATAACGGGAAGTCGATAAGGCGATAACGTCCCCCGAAAGGTATTGAACCCATTGTTCTCTGTTTTGTCAGCTCGCTGACATATGAATCATGCATACTTGCAAAGACAAGTCCCAAAACATTATAATTAACACTCATAGTACATTCCTCCGTCAGATCTTTTCGCCGATTATCTGTTTCGGCTCAACGACCTTGTTTTCCGAAACAGTAACGTTATGTCCGACAACGGCAATCCCCCAGTCTGATCTGTTGTCCACAGATTCGGGACTTGAACCGATACGTGCGTGACTTTCTATAACGCTGTCGCTTCCGACGATGGCATACTCAACAACTGCTCCCGATTTGATCACCGTACCGGGCATGATGATGCTGTAGTTTACAACAGCACCGGGCTCTACGGTAACACCTGAGAAAAGTATGGAGAAATCGACTGTTCCGTCGATAGTGCTTCCCTCAGATATCATTGAGTTCTCTATGCAGGCATTGTCGCCTACATACTGAGGAGGATAGTTGTTGTTTCGTGAATATATCTTCCAGTTGGGATCGTAAAGATCGAGAGGAACGCTTGGACTGAGAAGATCCATATTAGCCTCCCATAGTGAATCGAGAGTTCCTACGTCCTTCCAGTAGCCTTCAAACTCGTATGCAAAGAGTCTCTGCTTGTCGCGGAGCATTGATGTGATGATGTCCTTGCCGAAGTCCTTTGACCACGGCTCCCCCTTCTCACGCTTTGCATTGGCTTCATTTTCATTGTCGATGAGATACTTTTTCAGCTTTGCCCAGCTGAATACATAAATACCCATTGACGCAAGAGTAGACTTGGGCTCCTTGGGCTTCTCTACGAAGTCTGTTACCTGCTTCTGCTCGTCGCATATCATGATACCGAAACGTGAAGCCTCAGCTTTCGGAACATCTATGACCGAGATAGTGCAGTCCGCGTCGTTCTCAACGTGGAAATCAACCATCTTTGAGTAATCCATCTTATATATGTGGTCACCGCCGAGAACTACAACGTACTCGGGGTCATAACGCTCGATAAAGCGTATATTCTGGTATATTGCGTTTGCGGTACCCTCGTACCACGAAGCGCCTGCCTGTGTCTCATACGGCGGGAGCACGTGGACTCCGCCGTTCATTTTATCAAGATCCCACGGCTGACCGTTGCCGATGTACTCGTTCAGTACAAGGGGCTGGTACTGTGTGAGAACGCCCACTGTGTCTATACCTGAGTTGGTACAGTTTGAGAGAGGGAAATCTATAAGGCGATATTTGCCGCCGTATGGAACTGCGGGCTTAGCTACATTTTTAGTCAGTGCATAAAGTCTGCTGCCCTGACCGCCTGCAAGGAGCATTGCAACGACTCTTTTTTTACTATACATTGTTCTATACCTCCGAGATTAGTGTGGAATTTATTATTATTTATCAGCGGGCTTTTTCTTAGCCGATGTTTTCTTTACGGCTGCTTTCTTTGCAGGAGCAGCTGCTTTCTTAGAAGCGGCAGCTGTTTTCTTGACTGTGGGCTTCTTTTCGGAAGCAGCTTCCTTTTTCACTGTTGTTTTCTTTGCAGATGAAGCAGCGGAAGTCTTCCTTGCAGTTGTCTTTTTAGCAGCTTTTACAGTTTCCTCGTTCTTCTTCGGCTCTCTCTTTTTCACAGGTGCGAATTTGAGATAAATGACCGAGAGCGGAGCAAGGGTCATTGATATGCTGTTATCGAAGCCGTGCATGGGAACGCTTTCCGACTTGAAGGAAGTCTCTGTAACTCCCGAGCCTCCGAACTCAACAGCATCGGTATTGAATATAAGCTTGTACTTTCCCTTCTGCGGAACGCCTATCCTGTAATCTCGGCGTTCAACGGGAACGAAGTTGCAGACTGCGATTATCTCCTCGTCGTTATCGTCGATACGTCTGAATGAGATGATGCTCTGCTTGTAATCGTCATTCGATATCCAGCTGAAACCGTTCCATGAGTCGTCGTCCTGCCAGAGAGGAGCGTTTTCAATATAGAATCTGTTCAGCTTTTCAGAGAACTTCTGTAAATTCCTGTGCGAATCATATTCCATAAGTCCCCAGTCAAGCTGTGACTTGTAATTCCATTCGTTCATCTGACCGAATTCCTGTCCCATAAAGAGCAGCTTCTTACCCGGATGCGCCATCATATACGCCAGAAACGCACGATAAGAAGCAAACTTCTGATCGTACTCTCCGGGCATTTTATTTATCATGGAGCACTTTCCGTGAACTACCTCATCATGTGAGATAGGCAGGATATAGTTCTCCGAGAATGCATAGAAGAATGAGAATGTGAGCTTATCGTGATTGAACGCACGATAGATAGGATCAAGGGACATATAGCTGAGCATATCATTCATCCAGCCCATGTTCCACTTGAAGTTGAAGCCAAGTCCGCCTAAATCGGTGGGCTTTGTTACAAGGGGCCATGCAGTTGACTCCTCGGCTATCATAAGAGCGTCGGGGTGCTTGAGGAATACAGCTTCATTGAGGTGCTTAAGGAACTCAACAGCTTCAAGGTTCTCATTGCCGCCGTAGATATTTGCAGCCCATTCGCCGTCACGTCTGTCATAGTCGAGATAGAGCATTGAAGCTACCGCATCAACCCTCAGACCGTCTATATGGAATTCATCGAACCAGTAATTAGCACTGGAAATAAGGAAAGAGCATACCTCAGCCTTGCCATAGTCGAATACTCTTGTTCCCCACGCCTTGTGCTCCTTTTTGCGGTCGTCCGTATACTCATAGCAGCAGGTGCCGTCAAACTCATACAGACCTGCCTCGTCCTTTGGGAAGTGGGCAGGTACCCAGTCAAGGATAACACCTATGCCTGCCTCATGGAAGAGGTCTATCATCTTCCTCATATCATCGGGAGTACCGTAGCGTGAGGTCGGTGCAAAATAGCCTGTGACCTGATATCCCCATGAACCGTCATAGGGGTACTCCGTAAGAGGCATGAACTCAACATGAGTATATGACATCTTTTTGAGATAAGGGATTATCTCCTTGGCGAATGTAACATAATCAAGGAATATCTCATCGCCGTAGTTCTTCCACGAGCTGAGGTGGACCTCATAGATATTCACGGGGCTTTTGTATATGCTCTTGACATTCTTTTCCCTGAACCATTTATCATCGCTCCACTCAAAACTGCTCTCAAATATTTTGGAAGCGGTCCCGGGGCGTGTTTCAAAATGAGCAGCATAGGGGTCAGCCTTGTTTATGACCCTGCCGTCCTTAGTTTCTATGCTGAACTTATAAGCGTCAAACTGGCTGAGCTTACCTATCTCAGCCTCCCAGATACCGTCAGAAATAAGCTTCATGGGATTCTTTGTCCTGTCCCATTTATTGAAGTCTCCGACAACAGATACGCTTACAGCATTAGGAGCCCAAACTCTAAAAATGAAGATCTTGCTCCGTCCCTTTTTTACAGGGTGAACGCCAAAAAATTTATATGCCTCATAGTTTTTTCCCTGGTAAAAAAGGTACAGCGGAAAATCGTTTGTATTATTGTTATTATTATTAACAGACATGATTCAGCCTCCTTTGCTATAATACATTTTATCAGAATCAGCAGAATTATTCAAGCTTTTTTATGAAATACGCTCAAATTTCATACGTTATGCTAATATTACCACACCTTATTAGTGCAATTTGACGTATTGTTTCTTGTATTTATTTGCAGACTCTTGTTAAAATGCACAGCAAATGTCACCAAATCCGCCTCAAAGTATGACATTTGAGTTAATATTTTGTTCACAAACTCATTGCTTTGTAATTATTATGACATTGTAACTCTCACTCCGATAACGGTCACATCATCAGCGTGTATATTGGGATTGAACACCTCTGATTTTGCGCATATCTCGTTCACTATATGTCTCAGATCATCACCGCCCAGCAGCAGCTCCTTGATGAAAGGAAAGGAGCTCTCTGATATGCCGTCGGAAAACATTATAACTATATCCCCCTCCTCAAATCCGCACTCCTTCACAAACAGTTCCGAGCTTTCATAGATACCGATGGGGAATGTGGGCGAGGTTATCTTCAGCACGCTTCCCCGATGACGTATCAGCGTTGCCGCAGCTCCTGATTTTATTACTGTAAGACCACATTCGTCAAGGTCCAATCTGACTGCATCAAGGGTAGCAAAGCTCTCATCACGGGACTTTGTTACCATAACAGAATTTATCAGCTTCACCGCCGAGTCGAAGTCAACTCCGCTTGTTACAAGACGGCGGAAAAGCCCGACCACAAGACGGGACTGAGCTGCCGCTTCCCTGCCTGTTCCCATACCGTCGGACAGAGTGACATATGCTGTTCCCTCACCGTCACAGAATACCGCATGGGTATCGCCGTTCTCATTTGAACCATCAGCGCTGGCAGAAGCAGCTGCCACCTCTATGGAGTATAGCGGCTTTTCAAAAATACGGATACGGATCTCGTTTCCCGAGCGGACAGGTTCTGTATGGTCGAGATGTAAATGAAGCTCGTCTGCAATAAGGTCGCAGACCCTTGTACTACTCTCGGGACAGCACTCCGCAGAGAAGTATATCTCCGCAAGTAGCCGGTTCTTATTGTTATAATATGCAATGACAGATCTGGGTTCGATACCGAATTTTTCAAGCTTTTTTCTTATGCTTCGGCTTATGTTCTCGGAGTAGCGCACGTTTACACGCTCACCAGCCGAACGCACAAGCTCCTCGGTAATTTTCAGCTGCTCGTGCAGGATACTTCTGCTCTCGGAAAATCGCATTTCCATAAGCTTTGCCGCAGCCTTTTCGTGAGAGCTTTTGGCAAAAGCGTCAAGAAGCTCACCTTTATGGAGGCAGTCTGCAAGCTCCGACGGAAAGCTCTCCGCAGCAAACTCCGTCATATCCGAAAGTTTTGAAAAACCGCGGTAAGTATTTCCCCTGTCGGACTTCCAGCAAAAGGGCTTGCGATAGCAAAGGGAGCAGACTCTTTCCGAGTTATCCTCTATTTCTCTTTTCCTGTCGCCGCCCAGTGCAAGCATCCCCGATATGCGCTCCGACTCAGTGCGAAGCTCCTTGACAGTCTTTGAGAGGAAGTCCATGCGTGTACTGATAATGTCGGAAAAGGTATCTCCCGCGCCGTCGGCTGTCTTTATCCATTTATCCGAAAAATAAGGCGCTAAAGGCATAAAAAGCAATGCTCCGCATATGATCCCAAGTATGCTGTAAACGCTGTTCACGGTCAGACCTGTCAAGGCTGTCAGTACAAAGCTTATGCTGATGAAGCCTACAGCCGTGGTCTGAGGCTTTTGTCTGTGAAGAAAGCCTGTGAGCAGTCCCGCAGCTGGGAGAAGTACTATATCCGTTCCGACTGTTTTGGCAGCAAGAAATGCTCCGCAGACCGTTAGTGTTCCGCAGATAACTCCACCTGCCTGTTTATAGAAATACGCTCCCCCAATAGTTACTGCCGAGCCGATGATCACGCCTGCATTCAGTGCGGGCAGCTTAACTGTACACAGTGCCGAGATCATGAGTATATAGACAACAGTGCATGAAAAGCCGCCTGTGCCTGAAAGGTCGATCACCTGCCGCTTTTTCATTCCGATTATGACAAGGGCTGCCGAATACGCCGCAAAGCCTGCGACTGCTCCGTAGAACCCGTAAAAAGGCAGCTTGTACAGCAGCTCGCCGATGACAGCCGAAACTGCTATGCCCGAGGCAAGTACACTTGCAAAGGTGTTTATACCGCACAGCTTCGGATCGTTTTTGGGTTCAAGGAACATTTTTATTATTACGATAAGCGCAAGCGCCGATAGCTTCACAATATTATGTCCTACAGCGCCGCTTAGTATACTTCGCACAAGACTTCCTGTAAATACGGCAGCAGAGGAAGTAAGTCCTACAGCTCCTGCGGCTGAAATATCAGCAAAGGACGCTACTCCCGCGATCTTTGCGTCAGACATGAAAAATCCCGCTGCAAATGAAGCCGAAAAAGCTGCCACACTATAAAAATATTTCCATGATATTATATTTTTTATCATTGTCTTCACCTCACAAAAATATACTATACCATCTGCAAGGTGAGTTATCTGTCAGAATATGCCGCAGAAAAAATCAATATCATTGTTTTTTCGGCGAATAAAGTAAAAAGCTGTGCAAAGCACAGCTTTAGTCTGTTTTTCAGTTGATCTTTTTCTTGATATACATAGGGATACCGCATGTGACTCTTATTACCTCGTCACTGGCGCGTGCTATTATACATCCGCACTTCCCCGTTACCTCACGGCGCTTGCGCTCGGATTTCTCCGATGGTATTATTCCGCAGCCTATCTCGTCAAGTATTATCACGGCGTCCTTATTCTCGCTGCAAAGGCGCTCTGTAAACTGCACGCAGTCAATGCCCTGTGCAATAAGTCTTGCTATAAGTCTGTGATAGCTCTTAATGCATTTAGCGCTGAAAACCTCTTCAAAATCACAGGTAGAACCATTTGTTATATCTGCCTGCTCCATTCCGAAATGACTGCATACAAAATCCAGCTTACCCTGATATGCTCCGCCTGTTACCATTTTCATGCTTCTATACCTCCGTGATTTGTTTTGAATGTTCCTGCATTTATTTCATATATTCTATGCCTGCTCAGCAGATGACCGAGCCTTTAAGAGCTACAGGGATACCGTAGACGCACTCCACTACATTATCGGCAAATTCAGCCACTCTCCTGCTTATCTCGCCCATTTCCTTTATGTATTCCATAAGATCGGGGGAATAGGCTATCCCGTCCATACCCACGGAATTTGTGACTATAACAAGCTCGGAAGCCTTTGCACCTATGAGCTGTAAGCCCGAAACTATCTTATCAGCTGTGCGGAGTATCTTACCGCCCACATACTTTTCGTTGGCACAGAGCTTTCCTAAATCTTCCACAAGTACCGCACTGCCAATGGGTATATCGGCGTATGCAATATCTCTCATACACTCTATGGTATTATATTTCTTCTGAGTACGCATCTTCATGTGTCGGGCAATGATCTCCTGCGCCTCGTCACCAACGGGATTGCTCGTAGCCAGATAGTATTTGGGACAGCTGAGCCTGTCCATAAGCTTTTCGGCATAACCGGATTTTCCGCATTTTGTACCTCCTGTCACAAGAGTGATCATTTCATCTCAACACCTTTCCATACCTCAGATCTTCTTTTCAAAATCAAGGAACACAGGTGCCTCGGCAGCTGCTATCCTTACATTGTCAGAAACAGTCTCGGGGATAATGAGCTTTCCGCCGCTGCACATTTCCGCCATTTTCCCGCAGGAAGCTTCCTCGCCTGCAAGCTCCTCGGCAGTATAGCTTCTCAGATGTATATCATTCTTTTCACAGAAGCTGCTGAGCGCTGCATTTTCCTCTGCCGCAGTGATCTCGCGGACACGCCTTATATCAGTGCCGCCAAGAACCGTTTTTACAGCGTTTTCTATATTTTCGAGAGCTGTTTCGCTTTCACAGCATATACCCAGAACTATGTTCCTCGGTACAAGATTCACCGTAATGTCAAAAGGCTTGTCGTCTGTATTCGTGCTTATGCAAATACCTTTCCTGCACACTCCGAACTCAGTAAGCTCCTCGGGAAGTCCGCTGTGCCTGTAGTTGCTGAAATAGCCTATCTTTTCATCGTGAAGAACTGCCGCTGCGATCTCCTTTGCAGCTTTAGTGTCACATATGATAAGGTCATTTGCAGCCGCAAAGCCTTCAAGTGTAAAGCCTGCGTCCTCCTCGTCGGACGTGGTTATGACAGCAGTCATACCAAGAGAATCAGCAAGTGTCTCAGCAAGATGATTTGCGCCGCCTATGTGTCCAGAAAGAACAGGGATAACAAATCTGCCGCCGTCGTCCATGACTATTATGGCAGGGTCATCGGGCTTTGTCCCAAGGTACGGTGCCGCCGCCCGAACTGCTATCCCGCATGCACATACAAATATAAATGCGTCGGAGCGCTCAAAAAGCCGTCCCACCATGCTGCCCATATTCCAGAAAACTGCAGAGCTGTCGTCAGTATGCTTGTGGAAGCAATAGCGGCTCACTCTGTGCTCTACTCCCAGTGCCTCAGACACTCGCATTGAGAGCTGCCTGCCGTTTTCAGTTACAGAAAAAACTGCTATATTCATATTTTTTCAGCCTTTCTGAATTCAGTTATCATTGTTTTTGAAGCTCCGCCGAAAGAGCTATGAGCTGCTCCATGTCGAGCTGCTCGATACGTGCAGCCTCGGGCAGTCCCAGAGCTTTAAGTGCTGTATACGCTTTCTCCTTTGGTATGCCAATTACGGAAGAAAGTGAGTTGGCAAGAGTCTTTCGGCGCTGTGAAAAGCCTGCCTTGACCACCTTGAAGAAAAAGCGCTCGCTTTCCTCATCAAGCCTGTGCTCGGTGTTCAGGTCTATCCTGATAACAGCCGAGTCCACATTGGGCGCAGGCATGAAGCTGCCGCGGGATACATCAAAGAGCTTTTTCACCGTACCGTAGTAATTTACTCCCACGGTAATAGCTCCAGAATCGCGGGTACCCACCTTTGCGCAAAGGCGCTGAGCTGCTTCCTTCTGCACCATAACAGTTATTGACTCGATAGGCAGCCTGTTCTCCAGAAGCATCATTATGATCGGAGATGTGATATAGTAAGGCAGATTAGCACATACAGCCACACGAAGTCCGCCGAACTCCTCGGCTATGAGCTTGTGCAGGTCGCACTTCATCACATCTTCGTTGATAATCTTTACGTTGTCGAATTCCTCAAGAGTCTCCGCCAGTATGGGCAGAAGCCGCGAGTCGATCTCCACAGCCGTGACCTTGTCAGCCCGCTTTGCAAGCTCAGCGGTAAGAACTCCGATACCCGTGCCTATCTCAAGTACGCCGAAGCCCTGGCAGGCATTGCCGTTCTCAGCTATCTTAGGACATATATCTGGATTGATTATAAAATTCTGTCCCAGTCCTTTCGAGAAGCTGAAGCCGTGCCGACCGAGTATCTCCTTAACTGTACCGATATTTGTTAGATTCATTCGTTTCTCCTTAGACCTTGTGACGTTCCTTTTCGGAAAACTCCTTTTGCTTGGCGTCATTGAGCTTATCCATTGTATTCACAAGGTAATCAGCCGATCGGTAGGCTCTCTGAAAATCCATATCCTTGAAGTGGACCTGCAAGTCCACGTATTCGCCGTCAATAATAATATCCAGCTCACCGATCTGCCGTCCGACATATTTCTGACCCGCGTACTTTATGTACTCGTCGATCTCACGTCTGTCCATTTCTCCGCCAATAACATTGATCTTCATATTAAGCCTCCGTTTCGATCTATAATTTGTAAATATGCTTTACTCAGCCAGTGCTTCAAGCACGGCTTCTGCGCATTTCATGCCGTCAACTGCCGCTGATACTATGCCGCCTGCATAGCCTGCTCCCTCACCGCAGGGATAGAGCCCTTTCAGTGACAGCGACTGCATGTCCTCTCCCCTGTTTATGCGCACAGGAGAGCTGCTCCTGCTCTCGATGCCTGTCAGCACAGTATCGCCATCGTCAAAGCCTTTTATCTTTTTGCCCATTTCGGTTATACCCATTCGCAGTGATTCACAGACATAGTCGGGAAGATACTCCTCGGGTGCTGCAAACTTTACGTCGGGACGGTATGATGGCTTGACCCTGCCAAGCTTTTCGCTGACACGTCCAGCCATAAAATCACGGAGCACCGCCGCAGGTGCGCGGTAATCGCTTCCACCTGCAATAAAGGCTTTTTCTTCAAGCTCTCGCTGGAAGTACATTCCTGCCAGCGGGTGGTCGCTTCCGTAGTCCTCGGGACCGACATTTACAAGGAGAGCGCTGTTGGAGTTCTCGGCATCACGGGCAAAACAGCTCATGCCGTTGACTGCCAGCCTGCCCTCCTCGGAGGAAGCCGCCACAACATATCCTCCGGGACACATGCAGAATGTATAGAGAGTACGTCCGTTTGGAAGATGTACCGCAAGTTTGTAGTCCGCGGCTTTAAGCGCCTTGTGTCCTGCAAAATCGCCGTACATAGCCCTGTCAATATCTGTTCGGAGATGCTCTGCACGAACTCCCACAGAAAAGCTTTTTTGCGAAAGCTCTATTTTCTCATTGTAAAGAAGCTCAAAAACGTCCCTTGCGCTGTGACCTGTTGCAAGTATGACACTTTTTGTTTCTATAGTTTCAGTACTGCCGTCATGTATGTATCTTACTGCGGAAACAGAGCCGTTTTCGGCTTCAAAACCGCAGAATTTTGCGTTGAATCTAACATCTCCCCCAAGAGCAATAACTCTCTCGCGAAGAGCCTTTACCGCGCCGCGGAGCTTGTCCGTGCCGATATGGGGCTTTGCAAGGTAGAGTATCTCCTCGGGAGCGCCGAACTCCACAAGACGTTCAAGTATCCAGCCTATACGCCTGTCCTTGATACCTGTGGTGAGCTTGCCGTCGGAAAAGGTGCCTGCTCCGCCCTCACCAAACTGCACATTGCACTCAGGGTCAAGTCTTCCGCCGCTCTGAAATTCCCCCACAGCCTTTACGCGTGAGTCCACATCGCCGCCTCTTTCAAGGACTATGGGCTTTGCGCCTGCCATTGCAAGAACCAATGCCGCATACATTCCCGCAGGTCCGAAGCCTACTATAACGGGACGGTATGGGGCGTTTTTCAAAGCAGAGATATTATACACGGGCTTTTCGTACTTGGACGCATTTTTCAGCGTTTTCAGCAGCTTTTCCTCGCCCTTTGCCTCGATGTCAAGTGATATGAGAAAGTGAACGTCACTCTTTTTTCGTGCGTCCACCGACTTCTTTGCAAGCCTTGCGCTGATAAGCCTGTCACGGCTTATTTTAAGTTTTTTTTCGCACAGAGCTTCAAGGTTGGAAAGGTCTGTATCAAGTGACACCCTGATACCGCCTACTCTTATCATAAGAGTGCTCCTCTCAGTGAATTTGCACAGCAGCGTCCAGCCATAATGCCTGATGACCACGCCCACTGGAGATTGTAGCCGCCGCAGTCTCCGTCAACGTCAAGTATCTCGCCGCAGAGGAATATGCCCTTTGCACCTCTCAACTGGAGCTGCTCGTCAACACATTCGCCGCTTATGCCGCCTGAGGTCACCTGCGCTTCTTTCCACGGCGCGCTTCCCAGAACTTCAAAGTCAAGATTCTTTATGAGCTGAGCTATCTGACGCAGGTCAGCTTCTTTAAGAGCCGAGATAGACTCGGTAAGAGGCTTTCCGAGAGCCCGTTTTGTCAGATAGAACGCCAGATTGCGGACAAAAAGTCCCGTGAGGAGCTCCTCTAAGGTGCAGCGGCCGCGCTGATACTGTATGATACGTAGATAGCCTATGAGCTGCTCCATGTCCATGTCCGACGCAAGGTCAAGACGCAGAGTCAGCTTGCCGTCGTACTGAGATATGAGATGAGCCATATTGAATACGCAGATACCCGACAGAGCGCTCTCTGTGAACTGTATCTCGCCGGTTTCCTCTTTGAGTATCCTGCCAGCGGAAAGTGCCATGACTCTGCCCTTTGCACGTACTCCCTTGAGACCTTTCAGAAGCTCGGGGCGTACCCTCAGAGGCGCTACAGCAGGGCATATCTTTGTGGTGTGACAGCCGTTGCTGCGAAGAAGCCTTATTACACTTCCGTCAGTACCGAACTGAGGAGCAGCATAGCCGCCTGCCGCTACGATAACACGCTTGCAGGGATACTTCTCGCCTTTTGAGTTCGATATCTTAAAGCAGTCGGGAGTGCTCTCGATAAAGTTCGCCTCAAAGCCGCACCGCTCAACGATGCCAAGCTCCTGTGCACGGAGACGTAATGCATTGAGAACAGTTGCCGCACTGTTGCTGCGGGGGTATATCCTGCCCTTTGAATCCGCAGAGCACACAACACCGATACTGCCGAAAAATTCCTTGGCTGTGGGCGTACCGTTGATAATTCGCATAATGTTCTTTACGCTGCCGTGATAGTGGTGAGAGCCCATATCCATGTTGCTGAGATTGCATCTGCCGTTGCCTGTAGCAAGAAGCTTCTTGCCGACACGGTCAAGCTTTTCAAGGATAACTACCCTTGCCTTAGGCATTACGTTTTTTGCTTCGATCGCTGCTGCAAGTCCTGATGCGCCGCCCCCTATAACGGCAATATCTGTGATCTTACTCATATGTTTCACCCCTTTGGTCTGATATCCATAATGACTACCTCGGGACGGTTGCAGAAACGCACAGGCGCAGGATAAACTCCTATACCCGAGGTTATGAACATCGTTCCGCCCTCATAGTCAAAAAAGCCTTTGTCATATATCTTCTGCTCCTTGTGAAGAAGCTTCGGGAACCATTGTTTTTTCTCGGAGCAATACAGCGGACCTGCTCCGAATGGGAGCTGCGCCATTTCTCCGTGAGTATCTCCGCACAGCGTCAGATCTGCTCTGAAATCTGCGAACTTATCGTAATTCGGGATATGTGCAAGAAGAATATTATAGCTGCTCTCGTCAAGTGCGAAAGCCGTGCTCAGGTCAAACGTAGGACTGTAGTAAACATTGTCTATACCCATGATATGGAGCCTGCTGCCATTAACGTCTACAGTCTCCTCGTCATAGCTCAGAACGTGTGCTCCTGCCTTTTGCAGCTCGGATACGTAGCGTTCATCGGTATCGTGTTCGCCTGTAACACAGTAAACCTGATAGCCTGCCGATACGATATCCGCTGTCAGGTCAATGGGCTTCTGTATCAGGTCCCACTCGCTTTTTCTTGTGTACATATCACCGAGGATAAACACAATATCCGGAGAAGCATCAGTCACGCTCTGAACGATAGTGCTGTTCTTTATGCCGTGCTTTGTGGCGTGCAGATCGCTTATGACCGCAATACGCACGGGAGAACTCACCTTTGTAGTTTCGAGCTCTGTCTCGGTGATCTTCAGCGTATAGTTGCTGAACCACCATACTCCGAGAAATATAAGTATCCAAAGCCATAAACGGGATTTTTTCTCTGCTTTCCTGGCAGGCGCTTTGTTCTGCTTTTTTTCAGCCATCAAATCTTATCCTTTACATGAATATCAAGCTGTGGGAACGGTATCTCGATACCGCTGTCATCAAAGGCAGCCTTTACTGCTTCCGTCATATTGTAGCGCTCCGTGAGATAGTCAGCATTGTTAACCCATACAAGGACATCAATGGATACGGAGCTGTTGTTATGCGAGCTCATACGCACTATCGGCTCAGGAGTTTTCAGTATAAGCTTCTCCTGAGCTATGATACCGAGAATGACCTCGCGGGCTTTCCCGAAATCTGCGCTGTAGCTGATATCGAAGCTGAGGTCGATACGCCTTGTGGGAGTTTCCGTATAATTGACTATCTTAGCCTCTGTGACCTTGCCGTTCGGGATAAACACGGTCTTGTTGTCAAAGGTTATTATCTTTGTGTAGAAAATGCCTATATCACGGACTGTTCCAACTGATTCGTCAAGCTCGATTATATCTCCAGCAGTAAAGGGCTTGGTGAAAAGTATGATGAATCCGCCGCTGAGATTGGAAAGGCAGTTTTGCAGGGCAAGGCTGATAGCAAGTCCTGCTGCACCAAGTATGGTGATTATTGAGGACATAGGCACTTTCAGCACCGACAGAGCCATGATTATGACTGCTATATAAAGGATTATCTTGATAAGGGATACAAGAAAGCTCTTTGCAGCGCCGTTTACGTTTGACTTCGTTACCGCCTTGCCTACCAACTTTGCAATAAGCTTGGAAATAAGTATGCCGACAATAAATATAACAAGAGCTATTATCACTGTGGGAAGCGCTCTCTGTACGTAACCTAAGGCGTCGCCGATAAGTCCCGAGGTCTCTTCCACGGATTCCTGTATGCTGCCTATTACTTCACCTGTTGTCTCCTCGGCAGCTTCTGAGGCAATGACCTCCGAGGCTTCCTCCGTTAGGCTGTATAAACCTGTCAAAACATCATCAACTCCAAAAATGATTACTTATAAAATAGTATAACATATAAATTATGAAATAGCAAGAAAGGCATAAAAAATTTACAAATAACTTCATATTAACGCAAAAACAGCACCAAAGCGACTGCTTTAATGCTGTTTAAACTCTTATTTTGTTACAGCGTTTTTCTCCGCCTGCATCTTGTTGAATTCCTCGGGTGTGATGAAGGTAGGCACCATCTCGTGGAGAGCTGTTATTGCGACTTCTTCATCGTTGAGCTGTGAAGCGTCACGAAGCTTCTTTAAGCGTGAAGCAAAATGCTCCTCGTCGATATCTATCTGCTTACCGATAAAGATGAGCTTGTTGGAGGTCTTTTTTAGTCCCTCCTCGTCCATAAGGAGCTCTTCCTTTATCTTCTCACCGGGACGGAGTCCTGTGAACACTATTGGAACATCTTTATAAGGCACCTTGCCGTACATTCTGATAAGATTCTCTGCAAGAGTAACTATCTTGACAGGCTTTCCCATATCAAGAACGAATATCTCGCCGCCGTGAGCAATGGCAGCTGCTTCCATTACAAGGCTTACAGCCTCGGGGATAGTCATAAAGTAACGTATTATATCCTCATGGGTAACAGTTACAGGCTTGCCCTGCTCTATCTGCTTCTTGAAGAGCGGTATTACCGAGCCGTTTGAACCGAGAACGTTTCCGAAACGTGTTGTGACAAACTCTGTCCTGCCCTCATGCTGCTGTGAAAGGTACTGAACAATCATCTCGCAGCAGCGCTTTGAAGCACCCATGGCATTGGTGGGGTTTACAGCCTTATCTGTTGATATCATCACAAACTTCTTGACATCATGATACTGTGCAAGGGTCGCAACGTTGAATGTACCGATCACATTGTTCTTTATTGCTTCCATGGGAGAAACTTCCATAAGCGGAACATGCTTGTGTGCAGCCGCATGGAAAACGATCTCTGGCTTGTACCTCTCAAATATCTGGTTCATACGATAGTAATCACGTACAGAAGCAATAAGGGTAACAAGATCAAGCTTCTCGCCGTACTCCATGACAAGCTCCTGCTGTATCTCGTAGGCGTTGTTCTCATAAATATCAACGATGATGATCTTCTTAGGGCCGTACTTTGCTATCTGGCGTACAAGCTCGGAGCCGATGCTTCCGCCGCCGCCTGTTACCATACATACCTTTCCGCTGATGAAATTCCTGATATCCTTATTATCGAACTTGATTGGATCACGTCCAAGGAGCTCCTCGACCTTGATGTCATGTACCTGTCCGAGAAGTGTAGCTGAATCGTCAAGGATAAGAGTACCTATAAACGGTACTATTTTAAGAGGCAGCTTTGTCTCGTTGCATATGTCGATAACAGCCTTGCGCTCGTCAGATGTAAGCGACGGGATAGCAAGAATAAGCTGTTCTATCTCAAATTCCTTTGCATACTTTACAATTTCGTCTTCTCTTCCCACGACCTTTACACCCATTATTTCGGTGCCGATCTTTTTCGGGTCGTTGTCGATAATACAAACAGGATTGAACGTAGCAGAATATTTATCCTCGGTATACGGCGACTTCTGAGCATTGAATATCTCATTGAGAAGCATCTCGCAGCATACACCGCCGCCGATTATCATAGTCCTTTTTGCACATTCACAGTAATTAATTTCCGAACTCACAATAAACCTCCCTGATCCCGCTTCCATGCGGAAAAGCCAAAAAAATCATTTCATAAAATCAGATATATACATTTTAACAGCAGCCAGACACTCTTCGAGGCTGCCGTTATTTGAAAATCGCTTATCAATCCCAGCTTCGCTGAGCTTTTCCTCCGAAAAGTCCTCATTATCAGCAAGGAACCTGCGGCACAGCTCCGCATACTTAGGTGCGGACTGACGCTTTTCTCTCTCCACAGCCCTCAGGAACCTGATGTCATCATCTACTTCGATATAGACAGGCACCAGTACTTCATCGCCGAGATGCTCCCGTATTTTAACATAAGACTCAAGGGTACCGATACCGATACGATCCCCCATATCGGTGCTGATACTGTCCTTTGCAGTGTAATAAGTCCACTTGCCGCACTTTGTATCGTATGTACGCCATTCAACGACCTCACCGCTGTCCCTCATGGCATTAAAGCAGCCGTCGTCAACAAAATGATATTCGATGCCCTCATGCTCACCTGCGCGGATAGGACGGGTAGTGTAGAGAACTATCGGAACAAGCTCCATATCCTCGAGGATACGGCTGTAAACAGTATCCTTTCCCGACGAGCTCTTTCCCATAATATAAAAAATATGGTTCATACCATAACTCCTGTTAATAAAGTAGCACAGAATAATCCATACAAAAAACATTATATCACATCAAAACAAAGAAATCAAGTCTACAAATTGCTTATTTACGACTTTTCGGGCAAATCTTGCGGAAATAGTCTAAATAGCCGAAATATTTTGTGCAAAGGCTGTTATTATGAGCAAAATGCCGTTTTATGGGGCTAATTTGTAAATTTTCCTTTGCTTTTCTTTACAATGCTTATAAAAAGTATTAAAGTATATAATGGAAAAATTACAGAAAACGGAGGTTTCAGGCATGAAAAAGAAAAAAACTGCTTGCAGAGCTGTTTCGGCTCTTGCTGCTGTCGTTGTTGCAGCGGGCGCTGTATGCCCCGCCGGAACACAGTTCGCTCCCCTCACTGCGGACGCAGGTCAGCAGCTCGGTCAGACAGACTTTGAAAACGGAGTGGGACTCCCGTGGCACATTGTAGAGTCCGCTCCGGGCGAAATGGACTTCAGGATCGACAAAGGCGCTTACACCGTTACTATCGTAAATCCCGGCGGAGCTTCCCGCGGCGGCGAGGATCGCTGGGACTGTCAGTTCAGACACAGAGGACTGAAAATAGTCTCGGGACACAAGTACAAGGTATCCTATGAGATAACTCCGTCCGAAAGCGGCAAATACTACACAAAGATAGGCAATCTTGACGGCGACGTTGAGATATGGCACAACATGATGGCTGACGGCGGTCCCGACTTCAACAGCACTTGGGACTGCATACAGATAGGCAAGAACGAGACAAAAAAAGTCGATGTTACATTCACTGCCGACAAGTCCCTCGACGTTGCCGAATGGGCATTCCATTTAGGCGGCGACGGTCAGTACACCAACGGCGACTGCTTCCCCGCAGGCACAGAGATAAAGTTCGACAATATGTCTCTCATCGACCTTACAAGCGATGATAACGATTACCCCGAGGCAGATGTCTGGGAGCGTGCAGGCATACTTACCAATCAGGTGTGCTATTTCCCCGACAGAGCCAAAAAGGCTACCCTTTTGAGCGATTCCTCAAAGCCTGTCAAATTTGAGGTCATCGATGACTCAGGCAAGACTGTATTTGAAGGCAAGTCCACTCCTTTCGGCCACGACAAGGACTCCGACGACGAGGTACATGTTATCGACTTCTCGGAGCTTAACAAGGAAGGTACATACCACATCGAAGCCGAGGACGGCTCCGAGAGCCGTGACTTCGTTATAGGCGGTTCGGATATATATTCAAGCCTGCTTTATGACTCCCTAAACTACTTCTATCAGAACAGAAGCGGTATAGAGATAGAGAGTGATTTCATATCCTCGGGCGATGCTTCCGAGCTTGCCCGTGCAGCAGGTCACCCCAAGGATATGGCTGAGATCGAGCAGACATGGGGCTACAGCGGCAGCAGCGGTTCCATTGACGTTACAGGCGGCTGGTACGACGCAGGCGACCACGGAAAATACGTCGTAAACGGCGGCTTCTCACTCTGGCTCATGCAGAATCAGTACGAAACAGCCGTTAAGTACGGCTTCGATAAAGCCTATGCAGACAGCACTATGCTCCTTCCCGAAAATACCAACGGCGTCCCCGACCTTCTTGACGAGACGCGCTGGGAAATGGAATGGATGCTGAAAATGATAGTTGACAGCGGCGACTACAAGGGCATGGCTTACCACAAGGCTCACGACGAGAAGTGGACAGCTCTGGGAATCGCTCCTGCTGACGACGATATGAAGCGTATCGTGAAGCCGCCTACAACTGCTGCTACTCTCAACCTTGCAGCCTGCGGCGCTCAGGCAGCAAGACTCTGGAAAGACTACGACAGTGATTTTGCTGATCAGTGTCTGGAAGCTGCAAAGAACGCATTTGAGGCCGCAAAGAAGCACCCCGATATGTACGCTCCTCTTGATGAGTCCATAGGCGGCGGAGCTTACGGCGATACAGACGTTGAGGACGAATTCTGCTGGGCTGCTCTGGAGCTCTTCATCACCACAGGTGACGAGGACTACTACGACGAGGCAGCAGAAAACAAGTTCTTCCTCGATATGCCTCAGAGTCTCGGCGGCGGCGAAAGCGTTGACACGGTGGGCAGCTTCGACTGGGGCAACACAGGCGGTCTTGCTACACTAAGCGCTGCTCTCAATTCCGAGAAATTTGACAAGGGCGATGCTGAGATAATACAGGAGGCTATCGTTTCGGCTGCCGACCACTTCATCTCCCTTGAAGAGAATCAGGGCTACGGCGTGCCTTACGGTCAGAGTACTCTCAGCTACAACGACAGTGACGAGGGCTACATCTGGGGCTCCAACTCATTTGTGACCGACAACGCCATTGTTATGGCTTATGCATATCTTCTCACCAATGAAGATACCTATCTCGACGGCGCTATCGGCGGCATGGACTATATCCTTGGCAGAAACGCCATGGACTATTCATATGTTACAGGCTACGGTACTCACGCTATAGAGTATCCTCACCACCGCTACTGGGCTAAGCAGATAGACGAGACATTCCCCAAGGCTCCAAACGGAGTAATGTGCGGAGGTCCAAACTCAGGTATGCAGGACCCGTGGGTACAGGGCTCAGGCTGGAAGAAAGGCGAGATACCTCCGCAGAAGTGCTACCTTGACAATATCGAGGCTTGGTCTGTAAATGAGTGTACTATCAACTGGAACGCTTCTCTTGCATGGCTTGCAGGCTTCACAGCTCAGGAGGCAACTGACGAGGGTATAGTGATAACTGCCCATTCAAACGGAAAGAAGACCGACAAGGACGAAGCAGCTACCACGAAGTCAAAAAAGACAAAAACAGAGAAAACAACTGCCAAGACCACAAAAGAAAAGCAGACGACTGAGGAAAAAGACAGCAAGGACAGCAGCGGCCTCCTCAAGATAGGTCTTATTGCAGGTGCGGCAGTTATCGCACTCATCTCACTGGAGCTGTTCATCTATAAAATGGCAAAGCTGAAAAAAAAACGATAAATAAACAAAAAGGCGTAGCAATACGCCTTTTTTGTTATAATCTTCCGGTACACTTTTCATCATACTTTCACATAAATGGACATACTCAGGCTTGACTTTTTCCGACATCAGTAGTATAATAGATACATATCTATGTACAGGAGAGTGTTTTTTCATGAGTAGAGGAAACGGCTTTTTCAGTAATCTGAAAAAATCCACCAAGATAACCCTCGTATCGTGCGGCTGTTTTATTGCACTTACAGCTGTTATACTTACATTTTTCGTTATGTTCCCTATCACTCCGTCTGAGAAGATGATCTCAAGCTTCGGACGTGAGAGCATATATAAGCAGGATCCTCAGGCTGCAAGCCCTACTACCGCTGTAACTACTACAGCTACAAATGATGTCACTGCAACAAAGACCAAACGAACAACTACCGTTACAAAGGTGAAAAGAACAGAGTTCACAATAAGCTTCACCTCGGGCAACGGCTTCTTCAAGGGTCAGAAGATCCCGTCAGGCAACTTCTCGGGTGAACTGAACACCTACACTCCCACGACCACAACTACTGCCGTAAGCGGTATCGCAGGCGGCAGCGGAGAGCTTACAACATATCCCAACGGTGAAACTCCTACAGCAGATCCAAACGGCGGTACCGGAACAGGTACAGGCACTGAAGCTCCCGTTGAGGGCGGCGGAACAGGTACAGGTACAGGCACTGAAACTCCGGCTCCTGTTGAGGGCGGCGCAGGTTCAGGCTCAGGTGCAGCAGCCGAAACTCCGGCTCCTGTTGAGGGCGGCGCAGCAGCTGCTGAATAAACAAAAGCAAAGGCTTCCGATAATTCGGAAGCCTTTTTATTTAGAATACAGCCTTTTTTATCATGTCAAGCTCTTCAAGGGATATGCAGTTCGGGATATCCTCGTATTTCATTACTGAGAGAAGCTCGTCTATCTCAGCCCAGCACACCTCGGAGACCTCTGAGGACTGGAGCACAAGATCCTCGATGTTTATATTCTCACGGCATATGTATACTGCCACCAGCTCATTGTCATGTATATCGCCCTTATTGAACTCAGCCTTTTTGAGCCCGATGAATTCAAGCTTGCTTCTGTCTATATCAAGCCCCAGCTCCTCATGGACTTCTTTAAGCGCGGTATAGCGGAACTCGTCCCCCTGTGACACATGACCTGCCGCAGATACGTCATAGCAGTCGGGATTGATGTCCTTTTCGTGGGCACGCTTTTGCAGAAGCACGAAAACTCCCATATCGCGGCGCTTTATCATCCATATATGCACTGTCGGGTGGAGCTCTCCGTCCCTGTGGACAAGGCTTCTCGGCTTGCTGTCAGCAGTTATTCTTGCCTTATCGTCAATAAGGTTGAGAAATTCATCGGAAATAAACTCGACCTTTATCTCCGAGTTCTCCTCGGCAGCCTCGGTAAATACCGATTTTATCTCGTCAATAGTCTTGTTTTCAATTTTCTCGTCGGAAATATACACCTTATAGGACGCAGGAGCGCCTTTCTCGGCAATAGCTCCCGAAAGAGTGAATTTATCGGTTATATCAGCAATTCCCAGCTTTTTTGCTATTTCAGTGTAGAGCTTTTCCTCAGAAGAGAGTCTGCTCAGAAAAATTTCAACATCTTCCATAATCTTCTCCATTTGATCTCTTTTTCCCGTAAACGCCTTTATTCAGCGGTATTCATTATATACCCATGCGACTGAAATGTCAAGTCCTTTTTCCGAAAATAGCATATAATATCAATGTTTAACAATAGCTGTATTTATATTAAAATATAAAATTATATCTCAGCTCTTGCAATAAGCAGAAATATGTGGTAAAATATTATTCGTAATGTGTCCCAATAGCTCAGTAGGATAGAGCGACTGCCTCCTAAGCAGTAGGCCGGAGGTTCGACTCCTCTTTGGGACGCCAGCGCAGAGCCTGCGCCCCCTTCCACGGGGGCGCTCGTTTTTACCCGCTCACTCTTTACGAAAATGCTGCTCTGCTTTCACCGACGGCACTTTTTTGTTTTTACAGCTTACACATCTCCCGCTGCAAAGCAGCGGTCAATAACATTTATGGAGGTAACATCATGGAATTCATAAGCGCTGACAGCATAAAGGCTCTGTCAAATCCGGGCGTTGTATCACGTCAGCTTCTTAATCCCGAGAACTCGGAAAGCACAAGGGTTACTATCACTGAGGTCCACCTTGAAGTGGGAGCAAGCCAGCCCCGCCATACACATGAGGCTTCAGAGCAGATATGGTACGCTACAAAGGGCAGCGGTACTCTCCTGCTGGCAGACGATGCCACAATGCCTTTCAAGGCAGGCGATGTTGTACGCTTTGCCGATAAGGACGTACATGGGCTTCTCAATGACGGCGACGAGGAATTCGTCTATGTTTCCGTGACAGCTCCGCCTATCAATTTCGGCTACGCTTATCAGAAAAAGTCCTGATACGCAGCAGACAGCTTTTCATTTTTTAATAATACGTGAATTATTCTTACTGAATATTGCATTTCAGAAAACAATATGCTATAATACTTTTGTCTGAAACTGAGGGAAGTACGGTGCAAATCCGTCGCAGCAGTCACTGCCGTATAGTCGGATCGCTCGTCAGACAACTGGTATTACACGTTTTTGGACAGTGAAAAACGTTGCCGAAGAACTTTGCAGTTCTGTGCAAAGCTGTTTTCTGCGCTTTTTCGCTATGCGGAAAGGCTTTTTTATTGTCCCCTACATTTTTTTAAGGAGTAGTTTTTATGAAAAAGACACTGGCAATGGCAGCAGCTCTGCTTATCTCATGTTCAGCAGTAAGCATGAGCGTATTCTCTGTTTCAGCAGCAGACGAGACAACTGTTTACGTTACGATTTCCGATGACAAGAAGGAGCTCGTTCTCAATCAGGAGCCTGTAAAGGTTACCGACATCGACAGCGACGGCAAGCTCACTATCAACGACGCTCTCTATATCGCTCACGAGAACAAGTTCAACGGCGGAGCAGCAGCAGGCTACAAGTCCTCTGTAGGACAGTGGGGACTTGGACTTGACAAGCTCTGGGGCGTTGAAAACGGCGGCAGCTACGGCTACGCTGTAGACGACAAGATGTCAAACGGTCTTGCAGACGAGATCAAGAACGACGATCAGATCGTTGCTTATGTATATCCCGATCCTAAGGATTACAACTATTATTACAGCTTCTTCGACAAGAAGAACGACGAGGACAAGGATACAGGCTCAGAGGTTTCCCTCACCCTTTCCTATATCTCCTATAATGAGAATTACGAAGCTGTTACAAAGCCCGTTGAAGGCGCTAAGATATCTGTAAACGGCAAGGATACGGGCTTAGTTACCGACGCCGAGGGCAAGGTAACATTAACTCTCACAGATCCGGGCAAAAACGTTATCAGTGCTGAATCAACAAGCGTTAATTTAGTTCCTCCGACATATATCGTCAACGCTAACGGTGAGGCTGTTACAACTACGACTTCTACTATAACTACTACGACAACTACTGCTACGACCACAACCACTACAGCTACAACTACAAAGACAACAACTAAGGCTACTACAACAGCATCCAAGACAAATTCTCCAAAGACAGGCGTTAAGGGTGCAGGCATGGCTGTATTCGGTCTTGCAGGCGCAATGGCTACTGCTTTTGCTCTGAGAAAAAAGAATGAGGAATAAGGTACTCACAGGCTTTCTGTGCATTGTACTTGCATTAGTTTTATCACTGGGCTGTTCTCCTATGGACGCCCTTTGCAGCGAGCATACCGTCGATGAGGTCAGCGACCTTATCGGCGGTATCGTTGATTATAAGCTAAGTCAGTGCGGCGCGGGAAGCATAGACGACTGGCTCAGGGTCGATATTGCCGCAGGTGCGGGCAGGACCTCGGACTGGTATGCTCTCACTCTCAGTCAGTACGGATATACGGACCTGTCAGCTTATGAGAGTTCTCTGACGGACTACCTCGGCAGCAATAATGTGCTCTCAGCGACCTCCCGTGAGAAGTATGCCCTCGGGCTGGCTGCGGCAGGCAGTCAGAGCAGCTACATCTCAGATATACTTGACAACTCCATAGGCGAGCAGGGCATTATGAGCTGGATATACGGACTTCATGTGCTCAATAACGGCTATACATGCTCAAGATTCACATCTGATTCGGTAGTTGACACCATACTGTCCATGCAGTACGGCGACGGCGGCTGGGCTTTGTTCGGTGACTACGGCGATATTGACGTTACAGCCATGACCGTGCAGGCTCTTGCTCCTCATTATAACAGCAGAGGCGACGTCTCCGAAGCTGTTGACAGGGCTCTGGACTTTCTGTCATACAAACAGCAGGACAACGGCGGCTACTCAAGCTTTGGCACTCCCAATCCCGAAAGTACATCACAGGTGCTTGTGGCTCTATCGGCTCTGGGGATAGACTGCCGCTACGATGACAGGTTCATAAAAGAAGGTCACGACCTCATAGACGGTATCATAGAGTACCGCCTGTCTGACGGCAGTTTTTCTCATTCTATGGGCAGCGGCTCAAACGAAACTGCTACAATGCAGGCTTTCTACTCACTTGTGGCGTTCAAAAGAATGACCGAGGGGAAGTCTCCACTGCTGGTCCTTGATAACCGCAGACTGCCCCAATCTCAGCAGGAGCATAATGATAGCAGTCAGCAGCAAGTACAGCAGTCCACCTCTGCGGCTGCGACTGCTTCTTCGGGAGCTAAGTTAACAACAGCAAAGACGAGCACAGTTACGACCACTGCTTCTGTTACAGTATCAGCTAAAACTTTAACATCAGCTGTTACTGTTACCATTTCGGGTACCGTGGCAGCTTCTACAGCAAAAATCACTGCAGCTGCTGCCCTTAACACAGTAACTGACCATAAGAAAAACGTAAAGCCCATGATAATAATCGTCATCATTGGAGCGGCGGCTGTTATTTCTATTATTATCTTTATTCTTGGCAAGCGGAATCGGAAGAACTATCTGTTCATCGTTTTAGCGGCTGGTGCGGCAATTGCTGTAGTTTTGCTGCTGGAAATACAGTCGGCAGATGATTACTACAGCGGAGAAAAGAAACAGAAAGACAATATCGCAGGCACTGTGACTATGGAGATACGCTGCGATACTATCGCAGGCAAGTCCGACTCGGAGCATATCCCTGCGGACGGAGTTATACTGCCGCCTACTGCCTTTGACTTTGAAAGCGGTGAGACTGTATTCGATATTCTCACAGAGGCTGCTCAGACCTACGGCATACAGGTGGAAAACAGGGGCAGCGCAGGCAGCTCCCACGGTATGGTCTACATCGCAGGCATAAACTACATCTACGAATATGATTTCGGCGACCTTTCGGGCTGGGTGTACCATGTAAACGGCATCACACCGTCAAGAGGCTGCGGAGAATATGAGCTGTCCGACGGCGACAGGATAGAGTGGCTGTACACCTGCGAGATAGGTCACGACCTTAATGAGGTATACGAAAAATGAGAAGCTTTTCAGAATATAATCCCATAGTTATTGCGGTTTGGTTTTTCAGCGTAACAGGCATTGCTATGTTCTGCAATTATCCGTGGCTCATGGCAATTTCACTTGCGGGAGCTGTTACATTCTTCATAATGCGCAACGGTCTGTCTCATGGTAAAACTCATATATTCTTCTGGGTACTGTTCCTGATACTGGCGCTTGCAAATCCGCTTATCTCCCATAACGGAAAGACCGTACTATTTGTAATGAACCACAATCCCGTAACACTTGAAGCTACTCTCTACGGCATAAATTCGGCAGCTATGATAATCGGTGTGCTGTACCTGCTTCGCTCCTTTACCCAGATAATGACCAGTGAGAAGCTACTCTATATCACGGGAGCTCTCTCGCCTAAGCTGTCACTTGTACTGTCAATGGCAATGAGATTCGTTCCCCTGTTCAGCAGGCAGTCCGCTAAGATAAACGCAGCTCAGACGGCAATGGGACTGTACAAGGACGACAATATCATCGACGATATACGCGGCAAGTCAAGAATCTTTTCCGTCATGGTCACATGGGCTCTGGAAAACGGCATCATCACCGCCGACAGCATGGAGACAAAGGGCTTCGGTACAGGCAGACGCTCTCAGATGAAAAGATTCAGATTCAGAGCCTCCGATGTGACTTTTCTGCTCTGCGACCTTGTGCTTCTGAGCATTACAGCTGCCGCAGTGGGAACACATTCACTCAGCTTTGAGTTTTATCCCTCAATAAGCTTTGATTCTCCCGATATGCTCGGTACGGCAGGTCTTGCAGCCTACGCTCTTCTGATACTTATGCCAATGATACTCGAAACGGTGGTGAACCATAAATGGAAATACTTGCGGTCAGCGGTCTGACCTTTACATATCCCCTGTGCAGCTCCCCTGCCGTTGAGAATGTTTCCTTTTCACTTGAACGGGGCGAGTTCGCAGTACTGTGCGGAGCTACAGGCAGCGGCAAGTCAACTCTGCTGCGCATGCTTAAACGGGAGCTGTCACCCCTCGGCGATAAAAAGGGCACTGTGAGCTTTTGCGGTACTGAGCTTTCACGACTCAGCGACAGGCAGTCCGCATCAGCTATCGGCTTCGTCATGCAAAAGCCCGAACAGCAGATAGTCACCGACAAGGTCTGGCATGAACTGGCTTTCGGGCTGGAAAATCTTGGAACCCCTCCCGATGAAATATCACGGCGTATCGCCGAAATGGCAAGCTATTTCGGTATCGGGAACTGGTACGACAAGGACGTGGCAGAGCTCTCGGGCGGACAGAAGCAGCTGCTTAATCTGGCTTCTGTTCTTGTTATGCAGCCCGAGCTGCTCATTCTCGACGAGCCAACCGCACAGCTTGACCCGATAGCGGCTGCTGATTTCATATCCACACTAAGACGGCTTTGCAGCGACCTTTCCATTACAATTATCATTGCAGAGCACCATCTTGAAGACGTTGTGCCGCTCTGTGATAAGCTGCTCGTTATGGATAATGTCAGACTTATCGCCGCGGACAAGCCCTCAGATGTCATCTCTCAGCTGAAACACCGTTCCGAGATAATATGCGGTATGCCTGCGGCTGCTCGGCTTTACGCCGAGCTCAGCGGCAGCGGAAGCTGTCCGCTTACAGTCCGCGATGGGCGCAGCTTCATTGAAAACAATTACTGTAATTCCACTCGCGGACTGCCGCAGGCATCATATGAGCACTCAAAGTCCGCGGCTATGGAGTTCAAAGACGTGTACTTCCGCTACTCCCGTGAAGGCAGAGATATTCTGGACGGTCTGAGCTTCAAGGTATACGAAAATGAGATATTCTGCATTCTCGGCGACAACGGTTCGGGAAAAACTACCGCCCTTTCAGCTGCGGCAGGGCTTCTAAAGCCATACAGCGGCAATATCAAAGTGTTCGGGAAGAAACTGAAAGACTACAGGAACCGCTCTCTGTACAGTGAGTGCCTTGCTATGCTCCCACAGGACGTTCAAACGGTATTCCTCAAAAGCACTGTCCGTCAGGAGCTTGAAGAGTGTCACGCCGATATATCGGCTCTGCCCTATGATATCAGTCATCTTCTGGACAAGCACCCATATGACCTGTCGGGTGGCGAACAGCAGCTCACCGCTCTGGCTAAGGTCCTTGCGGCAAAGCCTAAGCTGCTGCTTCTGGACGAGCCTACCAAGGGACTTGACGCCGCCGCAAAGCTTAATATTATCGCCGTTATCCGCAAGCTCCGAGACAGCGGTGTGACCGTTGTTGTCGTGACCCATGATGTTGAGTTCGCCGCTGTATGTGCTGACAGATGCGCCATGTTCTTCGGCGGACGGATAGTCTCCACAGGTACAACCAACGAGTTCTTCCGTCAGAACAGCTTCTACACTACGGCAGTCAGCCGCATGACACGGGGGTATTTCGACAATGCAGTCACCATTGACGACGCTGTACAGCTTTGCCGCCTAAACGGCAGAAAGGAGTCATAAATGCTCCTTATCAGAAACAAGAATCTGCGGAATACTATAAAAATAGCAGTTCCGTTTGTGATAATCCCCGTCATAACTATCCTCGGCACGCTTGCTTTCGACGAAAAAAAGCATATTATCATTGCTCTTGCAGTGGCAGTTCTTGCACTTCTGCTCTTTGCGGCAGGTTTCGAGAAAAAGTCCACGGGTACTCGGCGTATGGTCATTGTCGCAGTTATGACAGCGCTCTGTTTTGCAGGACGTTTTATCCCATTTCTGAAACCTGTGGCGGCGCTCACTATCATTACAGCCCTGTATCTCGGCGGCGAAGCAGGCTTCCTTGTGGGCTCTCTCTCCGCGATACTCTCCAATTTCTACTTCGGACAGGGACCGTGGACAGCTTTTCAGATGCTTGCTTGGGGACTTATCGGATTATTCGCAGGTATGCTCTCAAAACCGTTGCTGAAAAGCCGCGCTCTGCTGCTGATATACGGCTTTATTGCAGGTATCGGCTATTCTTTTTTCATGGATATATGGACAGTGCTGTGGTATAACGAGGGCTTCAGTGTGAAGCTCTATGCAGCCGCACTGGTCTCAGCTATCCCCTATACTGTGTCATATGCAGTATCAAATGTGCTGTTCCTCTATCTGCTTGCACTGCCATTCGGGGAGAAACTGCAAAGAATAAAGGTCAAATACGGAGTCTGATATAATAGTGACAAGTGGTTAGTGATCAGAGTTGTAAATTTAGAACATTGGATTTGATTCGTTTTGCTTGTTTCTCATTTCTACTCTCTACTTTCTACTCACTACTTTCTAATAACTAATCACTAATTACTATTTGACTTTGGAAAACAAACGTGATATAATGTAATGGTAAAATTTAAATCCAATGGAGGTCTCTCAAAATGGGAATGTTTGACAAGCTTATAGCAAATCTCAAATCCAGCAAGAAAACTATCGTCTTCACTGAAGGCAGCGATCCCCGTATCCTCTCCGCAGCTGACAGACTTATCAAGGAAAACCTTATGGGCGTTATCCTCTGCGGCAACGTTGACGAGGTAAAGGCTGCTGCCAAGAACGGCGGCTTCAATATCGACGGCGCTGAGATCGTTGACCCTGCTACATATCCTGAAATGGACGCTCTCGTAGCTCAGATGTTCGAGCTCAGAAAGGGCAAGATGACTGAGGACGAGTGCCGCGCAGCTCTGGCAAAGTCCAACTACTTCGGCACAATGCTCGTTAAGGCAGGCAAGGCAGACGCTCTTCTCGGCGGTGCTACATACTCCACAGCTGATACAGTAAGACCTGCTCTCCAGATCATCAAGACTAAGAAGGGCTCTAACCTTGTCAGCTCTTCATTCATTCTTTTCCGCGAAAAGGACGGCAAGGAAGAAAAGATCGCTATGGGCGACTGCGCTATCAACCTCAGCTATGAAGATACAGTTGACAAGGAGGGCAATGTTGTTCTCACAGGTGCAAGAAAGCTTGCAGAGGTTGCTGTTGAGACTGCAAAGACTGCTGATTTCTTCGGTATCGATCCTAAGGTAGCTGTTCTCAGCTTCTCCACATACGGCTCAGGCAAGGGCGGCACAGTTCAGCTCAGCCACGACGCTGTTATCGAAGCAAGAAACATTGATCCTAACCTGGTTATCGACGGTGAGTTCCAGTTCGACGCTGCTGTTTCAGCAGAAGTTGCTAAGACAAAGTGCCCTGACTCAAAGGTTGCAGGACAGGCTAACACATTTATCTTCCCGCTTATCGAAGCAGGCAACATCGGCTACAAGATCGCTCAGAGACTTGGCGGCTATGAGGCTTACGGTCCTATTCTTCAGGGACTTAACGCTCCTATCAACGACCTTTCAAGAGGCTGCAACGCTGACGAAGTTTACAAAATGGCTATCATCACAGCTGGCATGGCTTAAGCGCAGAGCCTGCGCACCCTTGCCACGTTGGCGCTCGCAAGCTCGCTTACTGTTTATGTAAACGTTAATCTGCTTTCGCTCGCTGGCACTATACAATGTAAATAAGGGACTGCTTCATGCAGTCCCTTTTTTGTTTATTGATCTGTGTTTGGGTCGTAATTATCGTACTCGGGTACGCCGAGGAGCTTTTCTTCTGCCTTGCTTATGCGCCAGCCGTTCTCGGTATTGGTGATCGTAAAGTCTGTCTCAACAGTATATTTCTCTCCACCGCCATTAAAGCCTGATCTATGGCGAACTGTAATAATATTTCCGTTCTCGTCTGTCTTGACATTTACATCGTCCTCGTCCCAATCAAATGGACCATTGCTATCATCATGAACAGACTTTTCGATAAAGTATCCATTGTCTGTTGTATACATAAATGTATCGCAGTTGATATCCTCTTCCTTATCGCACATACAATTGTCAAGTATTACCTGTCCCAGTTTTGCGTCGAATATCTCATAGCAGCGCTTTTCGACATCAGTCCATGTGGGATATCTCGGGTCGGTGACACGATAGAACTCTCTCTGATATTCAACACAGCTTTGATATACCACTGTCTTTGTAACGACATTAGACTTATCAACTTCAAGAGATCCCCCGTGAAGTTCACAGGCGAAATCTCTGTAAGCGTCGGTAAGCTCCTTGGCGATAGCGTTGGCGTCAACTTCTTCAGGTGCGGAAACTTCCTCTGCTATCTCCGTTATTTCCTCGGTGACTTCTTCTGTGACTGCCTCGGTAGTCTCGGTAATGCTGCTCTCCACCACTGCCGCAGGAGAATGACCGTTACGGCTTATAAATGCGATACTGCCGCCTATTCCAGCCACAAGCAGCACAGCCGCAGCTGCAATGCTTGCGCCGTTGTACCATTTTGGTCTGCGGTATTTCTCAACTCCCGAGACCTCGCTGCCGTTATTGTCGAATGTTTCATTTATATTGTACTTTCTTTTACTCATGGCGTATAACCTCTCTTTATGCTCGTCTTTGAGGACGGGATACTCTTCCGAGAGCCTGCCTGCTGTTTTGTCGCTGATATTGCTGAATAGATCATCAAATCTCACTGAAATCCCTCCTCTGTGATACCTGCTTCACTCAGCAGCTCCCTGAGCCTTTTTCTTGACCTGCTCAGTCTCTGCTGCACGGCAGAGTCGCTCATTCCTGTAAGTGAAGCTATTTGTTTTGTTTTCATACCGTAATAGTAGAAGTAAACGATGATAGTCGAATCAGGCTCGCCCAGCCTGTTCACGCAGTCAAGAACAGCTTCTCGCAGCGCTGAGCCCTCGGCAGCTTCCTCAACTCTTATGTCGGCTGACAGCTCTCCGAGACTTTCGGAATCAATGGATACAGTTGTATCGCTTTTGGCAGCAAGCCGTCTGAAATAGCTAATGGCAGTTCGCCTTGCTATAGTTCCGATTATTCCTTTCAGGTCGCCGTCCGCGCCTGTGTGTCTGTCCAGATAGGCAAATACCGCCGCGAATGTATCGCTGATACATTCGTCAATGTCCTCACTTGCGCCGCAGCCTTTAAGCTTATTTGCGCATATGGCATAGACGTAACCGCAGTATTCTTCAAACAATCCGCGCCTGCCCTCCTCGGGAGACTGCTCCATTTTGCGGCGCAGCTCTTTGTCTGTCATCGTTTCACCCCTTTGAATGCATTCATATATTACACTCGCAATGCAGAAAGAATTTCTGACATATTCTGAAAAAATCAGGGAGAGACTTTTTCCGCAAGTCTCTCCCTCTTATTAAATGCTATTTAAGTCTCAGCATCTCAGCTACTTCCTCTACGGAGCACTTATAGTCTCCGTCGCCGCTTCGCTTATAGGTGCCCGTGTAGATGCTCCCGCCGATATATATGGGTTCCTCGCCCTTTTTCAGCTTGGGAACGATTATCACTATGATATGTTTGCCGTCTATGCGCTTTATCTGAACATCGTCCTTTGTGAGAATATTGCGGCTAACCTTTCGCTTATCGTTGATAATGTCCCAGAAGTCGCTGAGCAGCCATTCTGGGTCAGGCAGGTCAACAGGTCTCAGGGACTTGTCCTCCAGCTCCTCAACACCGAGGAGTATTACGCCGCCGAGAGTATTTGCAAAGGCGGAATAGGTCTCCCACAGGCTGTCGGGAAGTCCGCCAACAGCTTTTTTCGCTTCTAAACGGTTAGTTTCCTTGTATTTCTCAAGGTGCATAATATCGATCATACCCATTCCCCTTTCCAAATATATTATAGCCCATATTTCCTTGACAGTCAAGAAGTTTATATTCTTATTTCGGTCAGATAACTGTGATAATGACAAAATGTGATTTGACAATCTATATGTTTTAGTATATAATATAATAGTATTTCTATATAAAGGAGCGTAAAAAATGCTGAAAAAAATCACCGCAGCCGCACTCAGTACTGTAATGTGCGTTTCTGCTGCGATACCTTCAACTGCCGAATGTACAGGCAGTATCGACACACAAGCTGATATAAGTATTATCGCTGACCATGTAATGGCTGACGCAGCTGTAACTACAACTACTGCCGCAGCAACGACAACTCAGGTCACCACCACAAATGCTGCCGCTACAACTACCAAGGCAGCTGCTTCGACTACAGCAGCTACAACCACTGCCGCTGCCGTTACTACAACTGCTCAGGTAACTGCACCGCCAACACTTCCCACAGACGAAGAGCCTGTACAGCAGGGTGAGGTAGGCGAAAATGTAAAGTTCTATCTTTACAAGGACGGCACGATATACATCAAGGGAAGCGGAAAAATAGCTGATTTTTCATCTAAAAACACCGAGTTCAAAAAATCTGCCAAGGACATCAAAAAGGCAGTTTTCATAAACGAGGGCGACGGCATAACAAATGTCGGTGCTCTGCTTTTCTGCAACTGTCCAAATCTTGAGGAGGTAATTCTCTCCGACACCATAACATCTATCGATAATACTGCATTCGGCACCTGTCCCGCACTCAAAAAGATAAATCTTCCAAAGTCCCTGCAGACCATTGGAGTATTTGCTTTTGCGGACTGTTCAAAGCTGGAGAGCATCACTCTCCCCGACGGTTTGCAGCTTATTGACAGATACGCTTTCAGCGGCTGCCGCTCACTGAAGGAAGTTGTGCTCCCCGAAACGCTGCCAACTGTCCGCGCATATGCCTTTTCAGACTGTACCTCCATCACAGAGGTGACTGTTCCCGAGGCAACTACAACTCTCGGCGCATATGCATTCAGCGGCTGTACTTCACTGAAAAAGGCTGTCATCAAGGGCGGCTCGGAGCAGCTGGGAGAAAAGGTGTTCCAGAAGTGTATAGCTCTTGAAGAGCTCACTCTCCCCAATGCTGACACTGCTATTTTCAGAGAGAACGATGCAGCGCCTCTGAAATGGCTGGGCACTCTTTTCGGTGATTATGTCTCGGGATATACATATAAGGTCGATTACAGTGATATTTCAAGATATATCCCTGTCTCACTCACTAAGATAACCATAACAGGGGGCACAAGTATCTCTGACGGAGCATTTTACGGCTTTTCTTCTCTTACCTCAGTCAGCATTCCCGATGCTGCGGTGCGTATAGGAGATGATTCTTTCAAGGGCTGCTCGGCTATGTCCGAGTTCAAGATGCCCTCCAAGGCAACATATATCGGCAGCTCGGCATTCGAGGACTGCCAGAAGATAAATGTGGATATTCCTGCGGGAGTAACTGAAATTGGTGAAAAAGCTTTTGAAAAATGCTATGCAATTACCAAGATCAATGTTCCCGAGGCTACTAACAAGATAGGAGCATATGCTTTCGCTGAGTGTACATCTCTTGAAAAGGCTGTTATATCCTCCTGCAAGGACGGCATCGGCAATAATATCTTCTACAAGTGTATCGCCCTCAGCAATCTTACTCTGCCATATGCAGGCTTTGATCCCGATAAAGCAGCTGCCAAGTCAAGCTCATGGCTCGGAGATCTTTTCGACGGCTATATCTCGGGTTACACTTACAATGTACAGCTTGACGAGAACAAGAGCGCCTATATCCCCGCTTCTCTCAGCAAGATAACAATAACGGGCGGTTCAAATCTTCCCGATGATACATTCTATGGTTTAAACACACTCACATCAGTAAGCATTCCCGATGATACAACATACATAGGCAATCGTTCATTCTGCGGCTGCTCTAATCTGTCGGAATTTGAAATGCCCTCCAAGGCAGCATATATCGGAAGCTCTGCATTTGAGGGCTGCGAAAAGATAAACGTGGATATTCCAAAGGGCGTTGAAACAATAGGTGAAAAAGCCTTTGCAAGATGCTTGTCTATCACCGAGTTCAACGTTCCCGAGGCTACAAATGAGATCGGCGCATATGCTTTTGCAGAATGTACATCTATGACAAAGGCTGTTATTGCAACCTGCAAGAACGGCATCGGCAATAATATCTTCTACAAGTGTATAGGTCTAAGCGATCTGACTCTCCCCTATGCAGGCTTTGATCCCCTTAATGCAGCCGGTAAAACAAGCTCATGGCTCGGAGATCTTTTCGACGGCTATATCTCGGGTTACACATACAAAGTAGAGCTGAACGAGACCAAGAGCGCCTATATACCAGCTTCTCTCAGCAAGATAACAATAACGGGCGGTTCAAATCTTCCCGATGATACATTCTATGGTTTAAGTACGCTCACATCCGTAAGCATTCCCGATGATACGGAATACATAGGCAACCGCTCATTCTGCGGCTGCTCTGATCTTTCGGAATTCAAGATGCCCGGCAGTGCGAACTATATAGGAGATTCTGCTTTTGAGGGCTGCGAAAAGATAAACGTGGATATTCCAAAGGGAGTTACTGCAATAGGTGAAAAAGCCTTTGCAAGATGCTTGTCTATCACCAAGATAAACGTTCCCGAAGCCACAGACAGAATAGGTGCATATGCTTTCGCAGAGTGTACAGCTCTTGAAAAGGCTGTTATTGCAACCTGCAAGAATGGAATAGGCAAGAATATCTTCAACAAGTGTATCAGTCTCAGCGATCTTACTCTCCCCTATGCGGCACTTGCACCTGAGGACGCAGCCACAGATAAAGCTGCATGGCTCGGTGTGCTTTTCGGTGACTATGTATCAGGATATACTTACAAGGTCACAAAAGATGATATGACCTGTTATATCCCCGCTTCACTCCAAAAGATAACTATAACAGGCGGAAAAGTTATCCCAAGTGATGCTTTCTATGGTCTCAGCACCCTTACCTCAGTCAGCATTCCCGATGATACAACATACATAGGCCACCGCGCTTTCTGCGGCTGCTCAGGGCTTTCTGACTTCAACATGCCGTCAAAGAACACATTCATCGGCATGCAGGCATTTGAGAATTGCAGCGCGCTCAACACAGATATTCCTGCGGGAGTAACCGAGATAGGCGAAAAAGCCTTTGCAGGCTGCCGATCTGTCACCGAGATAAACGTTCCTGAGGCTACAAAGAAGATAGGCAGCTATGCTTTTGCCGAGTGTACGTCTATGTCAAAGGCTGTTATCAACGGAGAAGATACAGATATCGGCAAAAACTGCTTCTACAAGTGTATCGGACTCAATTCACTTACTCTGCCATACAACCTGACAGAATATGAAAAGAAATTTACTAATGCCACGGATTGGTTCAAGGATCTCTTTGGCGGCTATGTATCAGGATATACCTATGCTGTCACTGACGGCGATGATAAGGTCTATGTTCCCGCATCACTGAAGGACGTAGTGATAACCTGCGGCAATGAGCTGCCTGACGAAACATTCATGAATTTCAATCTGGAGAATATCACTCTTCCCAAGACCGTTGAGACTATCGGTGATAATGCTTTCAAGGGCTGCAGCTCCGTTATGAATGTATTCTATCCCGATACTCAGGAAGCATGGGATAAGGTAAGCGTCGGCGAAAACAACGATATTCTTAACGATAAGCTCAGAGTGCTGGGCGATGACGGAGAATACCACAACGTTATTACAAGACCAACAACTGCAACAACCACAGCATTGTCCACAACAACTACTACAGCAACTACCACAACAGCTCCCGTAACAACACCTGTCGCAAATGACTATTCACTGGGCGATGTTGACAATAACAAGGCTGTAAATGCTGTAGACGCTTCCGCTGTTCTTACTGATTACGCAATGACTTCAACAAACAAGAAGAGCGAACTGACAGAAGCGCAGAAAAAGGCTGCCGATGTGGACGGAAACAGCGATGTAAATGCTGTAGACGCTTCGTATATCCTTGAATACTACGCTTACTCATCTACAGTAAAGGATAAACCTATGACAATGGCAGAATTTATGGCAGATAAAAAAGCAAAGACCAAATAAAATAAAAGCAGCCGCAGTAAAAAACTGCGGCTGCTTCTTTTTATCGTCTCAGAACAGAATGACTGTGTATGAAGAACTCCTCCTGACTTGGCTGCCAGCCCTTTTCCTTTGGCGGGAACAGAGCATCGAAGCGCTCAACGGCTTCGGCATCGTCACATGGACGATCTACATCACTGGGATAGTAGAACCACTTTCTGCCGTCAAGTGCGCCCTCTTTCAGTTCCTTGACAAGCAGTGCAGCGGGAAAAAAGTCTCCCTCAAAGCACACGTTGTACTTGATGCAGCTCTTGTAGCCCCTTGCCACGTAGTTGTCGGGATTGCCGAAGTTGATAACAACGTCATAGCCCATCTCGGCTGCCCTGACAAAGGTATGCTCCAGCAGAGCCTTACCATAGCCCTTGCGCTGATACTCGGGCAGAACGCAAAGAGGTCCCATTGTAAGGATATCCTTTACATTCCCCTGCTCATCTTTCAGCTTTGCCTTGCAGTACATAACGCTCGCGATGACCTTTCCGCCAACCTCCATAACGTAGTCCAGCTCGCGGACAAAGTCCTTATGATTGCGCATTATGTGTATGAAGTAATGCTCAAAGCAGCCCGGGACACTCAGGTTCCAGAATGCCTCACGGGCAAGATTTTCGACCTCGCGGTAGTCCTTTTCTGTTTCCTTGCGAATGATATAGTCAATTTTATTCATTTTTATAACCTCCTGAAAATGCTGACAAGACACGAGAGGTTTGTGTGAGAAAGTAGTCGCAAACCTCTCGTTTACGCTGCTATCTCAGTTCTGTTATTATTTTTCAAACAACTGACTCCTTAAAAATATTTTGCGGACATCTCCGCTAATCATATTATAAACCACTGCCGAGACCTTGTCAAGGCATAACATTTCGTGCATGATCTATTACCTCGTTAAAGCTTTAAAGAGATATCACATTTGTGCTGCACAAAAGTACAGCTGTATGCACATTATGATACTAACGGGCGGTAATAATTTGATTCTAATTACAAATTGTAGAATATTTATATAAGAAATGCATAAAAAAGAGCAAAAACCGAGCAGACTTTATTATGAATCGCAATAATCGACTTGTGTTGTTCATAAAAATGTAATAAAATTGTTGTATAAGCTGGGGAAAAGATGGGACACAACTGCTCACATCGCAATTGTGCTTTTCTTCAGTTGAGAAAAGGAAGAAACTTTAAAACAAAACATGTTAGAAAGTGAGGAATGATCGACATGAGAAAAGGCACATTCAAGAAGATCGTCAGTGCAGGCGTTACTGCAATGATGGTAGCTGCAAGTGTACCTTCGATCCCCGCAGCAGTTGTACACGGTGCTGATCAGCAGACACGCGGCAACATCGGCGGTTTTGACTACGAAATGTGGAATCAGAACGGTCAGGGACAGGTTTCCATGAATCCGGGCGCAGGCTCATTCACCTGCTCTTGGAGCAACATCGAGAACTTTCTTGCTCGTATGGGCAAGAACTACGACAGCCAGAAGAAGAACTATAAGGCATTCGGCAATATAGTTCTCACTTACGATGTCGAGTACACCCCAAGAGGAAATTCGTATATGTGCGTATACGGCTGGACAAGAAATCCTCTTATGGAGTACTATATCGTTGAAGGCTGGGGCGACTGGCGACCACCCGGAAACGGTGCTGAAAACAAGGGCACAGTAACCCTCAACGGCAACACCTATGACATTGCCAAGACAATGCGTTATAACCAGCCCTCTCTTGACGGTACTGCAACATTCCCTCAGTACTGGAGCATCCGTCAGACAAGCGGTTCAAGAAACAATACCACAAACTATATGCAGGGCACAATTGACGTATCCAAGCACTTTGACGCATGGAGCCAGAAGGGACTTGATATGTCAGGTACTCTTTACGAGGTATCCCTCAATATCGAAGGCTACCGTTCAAACGGTTCAGCTAACGTAAAGAAGATAACTGTCGGCAGCGGCTCTCCTTCACCAAGCGAGACAACTACTACCACACCGACTCAGACAGTAAAGGCTGACGAAAACGGCAACTACTTCACCAGCACATTTGAAAGCGGTGCAGGCGACTGGGACGGCAGAGGAAGCGCTTCTGTTACTACAGACTCCTCCAACTACTACGACGGAAGCAAATCTCTCTATGTATCGGGCAGAGAGTCCGAGTGGAACGGCTGCGCTATGGCTCTTGATCCAAGCGCATTCGTACCGGGCAATACATACAGCTTCAGTGCTGCCGTTATGCAGAAGTCAGGAAGCAGTGTAACAATGCAGATGTCCCTCCAGCAGGGCAGCGGCAACAGCGCTTCTTATACAAAGATCGCTGACTGCGATACCAAGAGCAGCGAGTGGACAAAGCTCGAGAATACAGAGTTCACTATCCCCGATAACTCAGGTGATCTCGTTCTCTATATCGAGACTCCTGAGAGCTCAGGCGATACATGCGACTTCTACCTCGACGCAGTTCAGGTTTCCGAGAAAGGCAAGAAGTCCTCTGTTGTAACAGGTCAGGGCAAGGTCGATACTTCATCGGTGCCTACTGATATCGGAGAACCAACAGGAAAGAAATACAATGACGTCCGCGCACATCAGAACCTTAATTATAATTATGAAAAGGGCGGCAACGGCTTCAAGGATTACATGGGGCCATACTTCCGTCTCGGTACTTCAGTAAGCGGCTATGAGATCGGCAATGCACAGGCTCAGGAGTTTATCAAGAAGAACTACAACTCAATCACCTGTGAGAACGAGATGAAGCCCGATTCTATCGTTAAGGGCGTTAACGGCGACGAGGTACAGATCAGCCTCCAGTCCGCTAACCAGATCCTTAAATTCGCAGAGCAGAACGGTATCGGCGTTCGCGGTCATACATTCGTTTGGTACAGCCAGACTCCCGAGTTCCTCTTCAAGGACAACGGAAGCTATGTATCAAAGGACAGAATGAACAAGCGTCTCGAAAGCATGATCAAGAACACATTCAGTCAGATCAAGTCCAACTATCCAAAGCTTAACCTCCACTCATACGACGTTTGTAACGAGCTCTTTGAGAATGACGGCGGCGGAATGAGAAACTGGTCCAAGTGGAAGGACGTTTACGGTGCAGGCAACTATGACTTCGTTGTAAACGCATTCAAGTATGCAAGAAAGTATGCACCTTCCGAGACAAAGCTCTATCTCAACGACTATAACGAGTATATGTCCAAGAAGACTAACGACCTTGTTAGCATGGCTAAGAATGTCATGAAGGAAGGCGACTATATCGACGGTATCGGTATGCAGGCTCACCTTGCAGCAAGCTATCCTTCAGCAAGCGAGTTCGAGACAGCTGTTAAGCAGTTCGAGTCACTTGGTCTTGACGTTCAGGTAACAGAGCTTGATATCACAAGAAATCAGAGCAATCAGGGCGAGCTCTATACTCAGATATTTGAAGTATGCATGAGACACGCTAAGAATATCTCAACTGTTACTCTCTGGGGTACAACAGATGAGAGAAGCTGGAGAAAGTCTGAAAACGGCGGTTCACCGCTCCCATTCAGCAACTACCAGCCTAAGAGCTTCTATAATGACATCATTGCTCTTACAAAGAAGATCGATCCTCCTACATGGGACGACGAGGAAGAGGAAGTAGTTACAACAACTACAACTGCTCCTCCCGCAGTAGTAACAACAATAACAACTACATCACCTCCCGAAGATGCCAAGGACATCAAGGATATCCTTAACGCAAATGTAACAAAGTGGGGCGACGCTAACGGCGATGCAGGCGTAGATATGGGCGACGTTGTTCTCATCATGCAGTGTCTCGCTAACCCCAACAAGTATGTACTTGACGCAAAATTCGTATTCAATGCTGACGTTTCAGAAGCAGGCGGCGGCGTAACAACTCAGGACGCTCTTGCTATCCAGCTCTATCTCTTAGGCACATACAAGAGCCTGCCTGTAAGCTATGCAGACAAAATCATGACTGTAACTACAGAGAAAGCTAACAGCCCTGAAACTCAGACTACCACTACTACAAAGGCTACTACCACAACAACAACAACAACAAAGGAAACAACTACAACAACTACAACAAAGCCCAAGTCAAACTTCAATTACAACGGCAACTTACAGTTCAAGGAAGCTCCCGGCAACTACTTTAACGGCTGTCAGCAGAAGGGTAAGGTCACAAAGGAGAGCTATAACGGCATAAACGGTTATAACAACTGCAATGTTTATACACCTTATAACTATGACCCGAGCAAGAAGTACAACATATTCTATCTCATGCACGGCGGCGGAGAGGATGAGAACACTCTGATCTCCCAGAACGATACAATGATGCAGAATATGCTGGACAACATGATCATGAACGGCGAGCTTGAGCCCCTTATCGTTGTATTCCCGACATTCAACAAGACAGAAGCAGGCAAGTTCTACGGCGAGTTCCGCCAGAGCTTAGTTCCTTTTATTGAGGGCAAGTACTCAACATACGCTAATAAGGATACATCTGCTGAGTCCCTCAAGGCTTCAAGAATGCACAGAGCATACGGCGGCTTCTCAATGGGTTCAGTTTCAACATGGGCTGTTCTTGAAAACTGCCTCGATATCGTAGGCTACTTCATGCCTCTCTCAGGCGATCACTGGAGCGGCAACTCAGCTTATGACAAGGCTAAGTCCATAGCAAACGCTATCGACAGATCAGGTCTCAAGAAGGATGAGTACTTTATCCTTGCAGCTACAGGCTCTGATGATATCGCTTATCCTAACGTAAACCCACAGGTAGAGGAAATGAAGAAGATGAGCCAGTTCGTATACACTTCTGACTTCTCAAAGGGTAACTTCTACTTCATGGTAGCTCCCGGCAAGACACACTGGTGGGGCTATGTAAGACACTATGTTTACGATGCACTCCCGTACTTCTTCCACGAGGGTCAGTAAAATATAACTGCAAATATTTTTTATCGATCACTTTGATCCGATCAGACCGAGGACATTATTGTCCTCGGTTTTTTCTTTATTACGCTTGATTTTGTGCAAAATACATGATATAATGTAGGCAAGCAGAAAAGCTCTGCTAATAATAATGAAATGGCAGGTGAACACAATGAAGATAAAAAAGCTTACAGCTGCTTTACTTGCAGCGGCTACGGCAATTATCCCTCTCTCTTCAAATAACTTTGCTGCTCTCCCCTCTTTCACATCTTATGCGGCACAGCACGCTACAGGAGCAGCTCTCCCCGAATGGATACCCAGAAGCTTTGAGGAAGCACTTGACTTCCGAAACACCTACGGAGCTACCCATATACAGGACGGCCTTATCTGCGTAGTATTCAGGGAACAGCCTGAGAAAGTTCCCGAGGGCGAACCGCAGGGAATGCTCAGATATGATATAAGGACCACAGAGGACATGATGGAGCAGCTCTATCACAACTACTTAAGCTCCGAAAACAGCATGTACAATTATGAGGTAGCAGTGTATTATGCTCCAAAAAAGCAGGGAAAGTTTGAAGTTGCACTTGTGGATACATGGCTGAAGTCAAGCGACCTTGATCTTGGCTACAATCACGCTGTCGCCCACTACACCTTTTCAATTGACGAGGAAAAGGAAATAACCGAGACCGACATGTACGGCTGGCTTCCCGACTGTTATACGGAATACAATGATTACGTCAAAAAGAACGGCTCTGTTTCCGCAAAGGACGAGTTCGTTGTGTTCTGCATTGACGATACAGCGGGCATAAGAAACCAGTGGTATGAAGTCTCTGATTATGATCAGGCAGTCATGCAGCATTATACTTCGTCATACTGCACTATTGAAACAAAACAGCCCGTGTCAGGCGGTTCAACTCCTCACGCCGAGGTTTATAAGGCTATAGGTGACGGCAGCACTTTTATCAAGTGGAGCTTCGTTCCCTCAGACGACGACCAGAGAATACAGGCTTCAAAAAATCTTTACGCTGACTGTACAGTTTCCGACGGCGGAAAAAAAGTAACTCTCAGCGATGAATTCATACAGAAGGCTGACTTCTCATTTACTAATTACAGCATTTACGGTACAGACCTGAAAGCTTCGGGAGAAGATGCATACACTGCCTTTTCTAAACGAAAATCGGCAGTTATCAAGTCCAAAAATGAATTGAAGCAATTCCTTTCAGACTGTCTTAATGATACAGCTCTTGATAAGTTCGTAGCACAGTACAGTGATAAATACTTCGAGAATTACGTTCTCATGCTCTCCACCTATCTTGATCCATACCGCGGACGTATTTCAAAGTTTGGACTTGACAAGTTTTTCACCACTGACAACATACTTTTTGTAGACTTCAAGCCCGTCATAAGCGGAGTACAGTCCAGAACGTCAAATTTCAGTATACTCCAGCTGTCAATGCCGAAAAGCGAATACAAAGACGCTTATGAGGTTACATGGTCTCCGGTTTATGCTCTTGCAGAAAACATAAAGTGTATCACCTTTGTTGATGTCGCCACAAATCAGTACGTAGATATGGATGACACCGACCTTTCCAAACTATTTGGTATTGAGATGAAAAACGTTGACGGTCATAATCCTTATTACTGGGACGTTATTACCGCTGAATGGCTCGACCTAAAAATTGACGAAGCATATCTCCCCGGCGGGTATAAATTGTACAAGGATTTTCCTGTAAGTGTCACCGACTATGGCAATAACACAGGCGATATAATCTTCAGACTTACAAAAAATAAACCAAACAGTGTAAAAACTGCTGTTGACAAGTATTCGACCACAACACAGAACATGTTCAGTGACCAGGGCTTATATGCACAGTTCCCCAATAATAAGTCTGTTGTCATAACAAGCTCTGCTGAGCTCTCGGAAACTGTTTTAAAATATTTCTCGGAGGAGTATCAGAAGAAGATATTCGGCAGCTACGATGATACATTCTTCAAGAACAATGTTCTGCTCCTTAATATGTTCATCGACTCAACAGGCGGCAATAGGGTCGGGATAAAGGATAGTATATCATCAGACGACAGCATAACCGTTTATTATACCAAGCCTGCTCCTGACTTCCGGATATGCAACACCGACTTTCTGTTTGTTCTGCAGGCAGCTGTTCCAAAGAGCAGCTATAAGGGTCAGAAAACAGAGTTCAAATGCATGGGCGACGCTAACGGTGACGGCAGCTTCGGTATCGCAGATATTGTAATGCTGCAAAAATGGCTGAACGGCGGCTCCGACACAAAGCCTGCCGACTGGAAAGCGGCTGACCTTTGCAGAGACGGCGCTCTGGATATCTTTGACCTTGTTGCAATGAGAAAACTCATCATCGATGTGCATGATCTTGACGCTCCTGTAAAGTATTCTTTTGAAGCTCAGTATCTCCGCGCTGCCAGATCTCCCTCAGGAAACCGAGAGCCTGTTGTAAACATTATAACAAGTGCAGGAGAGATGAAAAAGAAAGTACAGACAAGCTACCGTTCAGAAGAACTGGAAAAATATAATGATACCTGGTTCAGCACCCATAAGCTTATGGTCATAAGTCTCGAAGAGGGCAGCGGTTCAATAAGTCACGGAATAACCGAGCTTTACAGCGATCATGTCACTATAAACCGTACGATCCCCGATACTATGACAGCTGATATGGCAGTATGGGATATCTTTATCGAGCTTGATAAAAACGCAAGGATAAGTGATGACTTCACAGTGAACTTTACCGAAACAAAGCTTTCCTAAGCTACAGACAAAGCCCTCGGCATTATGCCGAGGGCTTTTATCATGGATAATTAAATTTATACAGGCTTACTGATAGAAAATATCGGGATCATATTCCTCACCGGTCGCATTATCAACCAGCTTCATGGAATCCTTAGCACTTTCAACAAGCAGATCATTGCCTGTTCTTTCTGTAATGTACAGCGTAAGCGAGCCTGCCTGTATCTCTGCAAGCACCTTTTCGCCTGTAACCACGGGTGTAGCAGCATCAAGAAGCTTTTCTACAGCCTCGGGATCAGTGAACTCAAAATGTCTTTTTCTTCCGTAATCCACGTAGCTGCGGTCTCTGTAGGGATCAACGCTAAAGACAGAATCCATCTTAACATATTTTTCCGTATTGATCCTTTTATCGTCCGGATAATCATAACTGTAATTGCTCTCATAGTTTGATTCCGTGAAAAATCCAAGGGGGAACACATACTCGGGAGCAGGAGTTATTGTAAGATTGGTCGAATACTTATCAAGGCTCTCAAAAAGCTCCACCGCCGTCTTCCGGTATGCTATGTTGTGCATCTTTAAAAAGGCTATGGTGTTATCGCATGAGGAGTTTACTATCATATTCCCCAAAGTACAGTAATACTCGGCTGATCTGAAGTCATCTGAGGTCATTTCAGTATAGTCTTTACAAAGTGCTTCGGTAAGCTCTTTTCCCTCTTCTACAGTAAGCAGTACCTCACTTGTTACACCTAACTTATCCGTAACAGAAGTTGCGTAGCTGTCCGCATTCTTGATAAAGCGGCTTTGTGTATAGAAATGTCCCGGGTCTTTAGATGATCTCAGGCCATTATATAACATTTCTTTTGTTTCTTGTTCTGCAAATTCACTGCTTGTATATATATCGCAGCAAAGGTCACTGAGCATTTCCGACGGCATCCAGTACTGTCGCAGTATAGCCGAACCGCCCTTGGTATGATAAGTTATCTTGACCTGCTTGGCATCAAGCAGATAGTTTTTGTCCTTATTGTTTAGATGAGGATATCGGTGGTTGTAATCAGATAACTCATACTCATATTTATCAGAGTTGAAATAGCGGTCAACAAGCTCAGTGTTTATATCTATGACGTCACTGATGACCTTAGGGTCACAATAACGGATCCGATCATTATTGAATATTGACGAATAATTATTCATTATTTCTATCTCTATATCTGTGACAGATGAAGCTGACGGAACATACTGAGCTCTTCCAAGTCCGCGTGTGCTGTCTATGACTTTTATGACCCCTATCACAACTGCACTTGCTGCGGCAAAGCTTAAAAGAGCAGTCCAGAACCGCTTGAAGCCGCGGCGTCTGATAACTTCCATGGTGAACCATATTATACCGCTGATGATAAGAGCTGCTATAAGTCCGCTGTCAAGAGACGTCATCTTCATTAAGGTAACAATACTGTAAATAACGGCAGACATTATAATATAATAGAATGCATTGTAAACATAGGGCTTGGAAACGTCCTCAGCCTTGCGGTGCTTGTAAAGAAGATATGTAATGAACAGTATGATAACGATCACAGCTAATGTCCTTACCATAAAGTTAAAATACATATTATCCGCAATTGATCTTATTTTTTCGCCATACATCGTCTGCCGCAGCACATCGGAAGGTGACTGCGGGATAATGTCAATATATGGTATGATAAATCCGAAAACGCCTATTGGGCTCGTTGTGAAAAAGGTGTAATTTTGTACAACCGACTCTGTACAAAGTCCGAAATGGGCTGCTTCAACAATATTGGACCATGTGATGAATATAAATAAAGGTATCATTATATTCAGAGCAACTATGCTGAACAAAGCCTCAAATACGCTGCCTGCAAAGCTTATGGCAAGTACAGACATAGTATAAAGCATTATCATTCCAACAAAAGCAATAAATGCTATTTTTATGATCTCAGGAAGATATTCAAGCATGGAGCCGATCTCTATAAAGCATGAACCTATAAGCAGCTCTGCAAGTGCGATTATACCGCCGATAAGAAAAGGCGCGATATATGCTGTAAGTCCTGAGAAGTAATCCGCAAAGAATCGCTGGCGGTTGTTCAGAGGAAGTGAATAGTTCATATCCACGAGAGATTTACTGTACAGATAGCGGAAATTCATCATTGGTATTACCAAGCCCATTAATACGCTCAGAATAAATGCAATGACCGCTATGAACACAAAAGGCAAACAGTCGTCTCTGCTCCCCACTGCGTCTATACTGTCCAGATATTGCAGCCATAAATATACACCTGCAAGTATGGGCAGGCTGAGAAGCTGGAACACAAGATTGGTAATGAACAGCTTCATATCCTCCGAAAATTTGCTCTTCAGCCTTTCTTTAAAGAAGCTCTTCTTAATCTGTGATCTTGTCACTGCTGTCATAGCCGAGCACCTCCAGTTCATAAATAAATATTTCCTCAAGCGTGAGCGGTATGACTTCTGTAAGCATCGGACGCTTAGTAAGAAGTGAAGCCTTTATTGCTTCGATATCACCCTTAGCGATGATGAAGCATATACTCTGGCTCTGCTCATAATGGAGTATCTCTATGCCATCCTGAGCAAAATCCTCCTTGGAGTAAGCTGCCACCGAGCCATCCTCATTCTTGCTGAATACCACCTGTATCTTATGTACGCTGCCCTTTACATCGTCGATGTCACGGCAGAAGATGATCTTTCCGTTATGTAAGAGCGCCGCTGTATCACATACCTCGTTTATCTCCTTCAGATTATGCGAGGAGATGATCGTTGTGAGCTGACGGTCAAGCATAGCGTCAACGAGCATTTTCTTTACGATAATGCGCATTGTAGGGTCAAGTCCGTCAAAGGCTTCGTCAAGGAGCAGATAATCAGTCCTGCATGCAAGACCTATGATAACTATAGCCTGACGCTTCATGCCCTTTGAAAAGGTGTTTATCTTCTTATCAAGGGGAAGTCCCGTTTTCTTGCGCAGAGCCTCAAATATCTCCTCCGAGAAAGACGGGTAAAAGGTCTTATAGTAGTTTTTGAGCTTTTTCAGTGTGTAGCTTCCGAACTGGACAGTTTCATCGTTTATGAAGAAGACCTTCTGCTTAGCTTCTGTATTGTCAAAAACACTGTTTCCGTCAACGAGCACTTCTCCGTCCTCGGGAGAATATATGCCCGATATAAGACGAAGTATAGTGGATTTGCCCGCACCGTTGGAACCAAGCAGACCAAAGGCAGTTCCCTTTTCGATCTTCAGGCTAACACCGTCAAGAGCAGTATAACTGTCGAATTTCTTTACTGTATTTTTTAGTTCGATCATGCTTCATCATCCTTTCTGTAAGATAAATACAAGGTATCGATCCTTGCCTTCAGATCGTCGGGGGATATACCCTTTTCAAAGGCTTCATTGACTGTATTATCGAAATCAGTCAGCACTTTTTTTCTGAATTCATCGTAATTCTGAGCTGATATGAAGCTCCCCCGCCCCGGTACGGAGTATATGACGCCATTGCGTTCAAGCTCCTGATAGGCTTTGGACACAGTATTGGGATTGACTCCTGTGGATTTGGCAAGGCTTCTTACGCTCGGAAGCTGATCATTTTCTGCAAGTGTACCGTTTATAATAAGATTGACTATCTTCTGATATATCTGCTCATAAATAGGTATCCTGCTTGTCAGATCGATGGAAAACATAGGCAGCTCCTTTCTGTAGGAAGTGTACTATGTCGTATAGTACAGCTATTACACTTTGATAATAGCATATCTATTTTATTTTGTCAAGTGTTTTTTGAGTTTTTTCAAAAAAATAAAAAAGGCGGCATATAGCCGCCTTTCATTATTAAGGACCGAAATTATTTTTTGGTATATGTTACCCACTGATAACGTGCAGTAAGAGGAGTTCTTCCGTCGTAATGACCGAGCCACTCATCTACGCCTCTTCCGGGCCATGCATTCATCATGATCTTTCCGGGTGTCTTTGGAATGTTCTGGTTTGCTGTGTAAACAGCCTTGCCGTCTACATACCATGTGATGTGGTCGGGCTGCCAGTCAAATCCGTAGGTATGGAAGCCCTGTGAAGCATCGAAGCCAAGATCGTACATGAACTCGTGATTGCCCTGTCCGTTTGTATAGTAGTTGAACTGTACCTTTGTGGTATCCTTGCCAAGGAACTCGATATCGATCTCGTCCCAAGGATTGCCATCGGACTCACCTGTGTAAGTGAAGAATGAAGAGTTGACACCTGTGTTCTTGATAGGCTTCATAGATGTCTCATAATAGCCATAGCTGTAGAAATCATTGGTTCTGTACTCAGCACCTGCATAGTTGTACTTGCCTGAGTGATCCTTGTCTATGGTGAGGTTAAGAGTGCCGTCGCTGAAGCCTGTCTGTGAAGCATACCAGCCGCAATCGAATGGATCGCCGTTCTCCCAGCCGTCAGAAGCTATGAAGTAACGTGAGGAACCTGTTCTGAAATCGTCAGCCATTGTTGCAGACTTGTTCATCTCAGTACCTGCGGGAACTGCGCTGTTGTTCTGCTGCTGATTCTGATTATTCCAGTCATTGTTCTGGTTCCAGTTCTGCTGCTGATTCTGGTTGTTCCAGTCGTTATTCTGGTTCCAGTTCTGCTGCTGATTCTGGTTGTTCCAGTCGTTGTTCTGGTTCCAGTTCTGCTGCTGATTCTGGTTGTTCCAGTCGTTATTCTGGTTCCAGTTCTGCTGCTGATTCTGGTTGTTCCAGTCGTTGTTCTGGTTCCAGTTCTGCTGCTGATTCTGATTGTTCCAGTCGTTGTTCTGGTTCCAGTTCTGCTGCTGATTCTGGTTGTTCCAGTCGTTATTCTGGTTCCAGTTCTGCTGCTGATTCTGGTTGTTCCAGTCGTTGTTCTGGTTCCAGTTCTGCTGATTGTTCCACTGATTATTCCAGTTATTATCACCGTACGGCAGATTCGGGATCATGCCAAGGAAGAACATCTGCAGCGACTGTGCGTCACTGTTTGTGATTCCGCTTCCGGGATTGAATACGTCGCCGTTGTAAGCGCCCTGCTGGTTAAGATTATACTTGTCAGGATTTGCAAGGGACTGCATGATAGATACAGTATCACCCATATCTACGGAATTGTCGCCGTTTGCGTCTCCCCACTTAGTTACATTGTTTGCCCAGTCATTGTTCCAGCCGTTATTCCACTGATTGTTCCAGTCGTTATTCTGCTGCTGATTGTTCCACTGGTTATTCCAGTCGTTATTCTGCTGCTGATCATTCCACTGGTTGTTCCAGTCGTTATTCTGCTGCTGATCATTCCACTGGTTGTTCCAGTCGTTATTCTGCTGCTGATTATTCCACTGGTTGTTCCAGTCATTGTTCTGCTGCTGATTGTTCCACTGATTGTTCCAGTCGTTATTCTGCTGCTGATTATTCCACTGGTTGTTCCAGTCATTGTTCTGCTGCTGATTATTCCACTGGTTGTTCCAGTCATTGTTCTGCTGCTGATTGTTCCACTGGTTGTTCCAGTCATTGTTCTGCTGCTGATTATTCCACTGGTTGTTCCAGTCGTTGTTCTGAGCCTGCTGCTGATTATTATTGTCAGAAGCACCTGCGCCTGAACCGTCAGTGCTTACTGTTACGCTCTTTACGTTTGCAGAGCCGTTTGATCTGTAGCCCTCGATATTGAGAGATACCTCATAAAGCTTGCCCGACATATCAAGACCTGCCTGCGACCATGCGTCAAAGTGCTTTGATACGTCGATTGTTCCCTTCATATAGTTGGTCTGGTTATTTGCAGAACCGCTTGTCTGACGGACGCTCCAGTACTGTGGGAATGTAGATGTTCCCTCAAGTGACGGCTGATTATAGCGCATAGACTTGCGGATATCATATGTGTTTCCGTTGAGTGTTACTGAGCCCTTGTTCTCGCCGTCATTTCCCGGTGGACGCCAGTCGCCCCAGCCCTCAACGATATAGTACTCAACAAGCGGACTCTTTGTCCAGCCGTATACGCACATATAAGAGTTTCCTCTTGGCGTGTACTCTACATCATATGTAAGTACGATATTTCCGATCTCTTTGTAATTCTTGCCCTGACTGTCGTAATTCTTTCCCATACGAGCGAGGAAATTTTCGATGTTGCTCCACGAACAAGTAAATGAGCCTGCACCCGGCTCCATTGACACCTGTCCCTGGCCGTTCTGATTCCACATCTCGTAGTCGTAGCCCCCCACATTTCCTCTCGTCTGCTGATCCGCAGCAGAAGCCACAGCGGGTATGCTCGAGGCGATCATCAGTGCCGACACTGTTCCACTGATCGCCCTCTTCATTTTTGAAAGCTTCACTTTGATCACTCCTTTGAGTCTTTTTGTAAAATCACTGCATCGGTCACGTCTGACCTTATTTCTCCAACTGTTTTAAGATCAAGTATCCCCAAAAAGTGTACGAGCTCGTTTATCTTTTTCGTATATAATTATAATATCTCAACATTTAGTTATACAAGTCATTTTTTGTTCTCACTGTATATTCTGACCACATATTGCGTTTTTTTTGAATTTTACATTTCCCTATAAACAGCCAAATATATCGTATTACCTATAAATTAGCACAAAAATTGCACAGTAGAGCGCAATAAAAATCAAATGCAAGATTTTTACAATTATTACATGATTTTACCATAATCGCAAATTTACAGGTGCTTTTCATCCATTACTTGTCCCTTACATTATATAAAAGAAGCCTATAGCATTATTTTGCAGTTTTCGGAGATGCTGCAAGCAGTCTTTAGGTCTATAATTTAACGAACTTGAACAAATATTTAAAGTCTATCTTAAAAACTTTTTAAAGTGCATTTAAGGACTTTTTAATAATTTCCATGTTATAATAATAAACGAACAGTACAGCTATGGGTTGGGGGTCAGGAATTCACAGTCTGCTGTTCGGGATTAAAGTGGACAGATTTCTGCCATAATATAGGGGTAAACATACTTATTAGGGAGAGATATATCCGCCCATAATAAACTACGAAAGGAAAATCAAAAAATGAAAACACTAACACATATCAACACATCAACAATTGTAAGAAAATTCCCTGAATGGGCAAGGGTGGATCGTGTTATCAATGGGGTCGAGATTTACAACATGAATATCTTTGATAATATCATGACATTCAATCAGGATAATCTCGATGGTGACGCTTTCGATTACTTCGGCACAAAGATCACTTACGGCGAGATGCCTGCACTGCGTGAGGCATATGCCAAGGGACTGAAACTTGCAGGCGTCAGGGAGGGCGACGTTGTTACGCTCTGTCTGCCTGTAAGTGTTGAAAACCTTATGCTGCTTTTCGCATGCAACCTTATAAAGGCTGTAAGCAACAATGTTAATTTCCTTTTCTTAAAGGACGATTTCCAGCTCTACACAAAGGATAAAGGCTCAGAGATAATAATTACTCTCGACGCTTTCCTTCCATATTTTACAGAGCATATTTCAAACAGCAGCATTAAAAAGGTCATTCTCATGAGCCTCGATGATTTCCTTCCTCCTGAGAAAAAGGGCATGTTCCTTGACACCTCGGAGATGCCTGAAAAAATGCAGGAAGTATTCGACATCAAGAAGATCACAGATTGCCTTACCAACCTTGACAAGATCAAGGGCGTTGAATTCATACGCCTTGAAGATCTCAGGATCGCAGGCGAAAAGAGCGACATCGAGCTTGATCTCGGTCCCACTGACCTTGACCGCGATATAAGCTATTTCTATACAAGCGGTACTACAAGCAAGCCCAAGTGCGTTGTCTACAAGGAGTATTCTCTCAACGCTTACGTTGAGATGCATGCAGGACTTGATACTCAGAATTTCGTGGGTGAGCGCAACTTCCAGTGTATCCCGCTGACACACATGACAGGCGAAAGAGTATGCGCTATCATGCCTCTTGCAAGAGGAGGCACACTTGTACCAAGACCTATCTACAACAAATATACATTCGCAAGAGACCTTTCCGAGACAGGCTGCAACTGCGTAGTTGCTACAGCAAGCTTCTACCTTACAAGCGTAAGACAGGGTGTACTTTCCCCTACTGCTCTTGAAATGCTCAGACGTCCTGCTTCGGGCGGTGAAGCTGTAAATATAAACTCAGTCCGCAAGATCGACAAGTGGCTCCGCGATAACGGCTGCACAGTAAGATACTCACTGGGCGGCGGCGCAAGCGAAGAGGGCGGCGCTACTCTTGTTACATACTTCATGGACGAGGAGACAAAGACCAATGAAACAGGTAAGCCTCTTGAGCCATACGTATTTGTAAAGCTGGTCGATGACGACGGAAATATCGTTGAAGAGAACGAGGTACTTGCTAATCTTCACGCATCAAGCCCTGCTGCGGCTGACCGTTACCTCAACAATCCCGAGGCTACAGCCGAGCGCTGGTATTATGACGAGAACGGCATGAAATGGGGTGTTACAGGCGATATTGCTGTAAGACACGCTGACGGCTCATATACCATTATGGGAAGAGCCTCCGACTCTTATGTTGACAAGCACGGCAAACGCGTATACCTCTTTATGATCGAGAGCACTCTCGATGAGAACGACCCGATCAACGAATGGGAGATAAGCGCTTTCAAGAATGAGCGCGGCGGCTACGACGTTGTTGGTCAGATAATCCTCGATCCCGAGGAAGCTGAGCCGACCGCAGAGCTGGTCGAATACATATGCAGCAAGTATAACCTTGATGCAGTCAAGTTCTATAAGGAATTCGAGATAGGCGAAATTACTGCAAAGAGAGATTATATCCTCCTTGCACACGACTACAGAGGCTATATTGCACCATGCGGAAACGGACGTCTCTTACTTATAGATTATTCCGAAAACGGCAGCACAGTTATTTTCAGAACAGGCAAAAAATTCATCATTCCAATAAACGAAGAATACGGCAACAAGGAGGAAAAGTAATGAAAGCATCAAAGATTTTAGCTGCACTTGTTTCAGCAGTTACACTCACAAATACAGCAGGTATGGCTGCTTTTGCAGAAAATAATAACGAACTCACAAACGGTGATTATAACTATGTGGCACTGGGTGACAGCATTGCGGCAGGCTTCGGTCTTGCAGGGGGCGATCTCACGCAGGATCCCGCACTTGTTATTACAGACGCGCTTCTTGAATCTCCGGTTAAGGGCGCATATCCCGCAATATTCACCGAGTATCTGGAAAAACTCGGCAGCGAAAGAGGCTACAATGTAAAGGGCACGAACCTTGCATCGACTGCTTACCGCGCAGAGGACATCGAAAAGACAATAAAAACTCCTGAGTACAAGGGCGAATTTGCTACAGGCATACTCGAGTCATATGCAGGCGAGGGCGCAAGCAATGTACTTGTTCCCTACCATGATATTTACACAAAGTACCTTTCCGAAGCTGATCTTGTAAGTATTCAGCTGGGCGGAAACGACATCATCATGAGCATAGTTCCACAAATGGTATACGGCGAGAATCCTGTTCTCAGCGCCGCAGGTATGTCTCTCATGCTCACACTTTTCGGCACAGACACAGAAACCGCAATTGGCGGCGGTCTCCAGATCATCAGCGAGAATAAGGACAATATAACATCTGAGGACTTCATTGAAGCCGCTGCATTCATGTACAATGTAAGCGAAAATGCAAACGCTCTTGTAGACGAGTCCGCAAGCCATGTCAAGGGTGTTGTTGAGGCTGTAAAGGAACTCAACGGCGATGCGGATATCGCTCTCGTGGGTATGTTCAATCCTTACCGTACCGAGGAGGAGTCGGCAGCAACAGAGGAGGATATCTATGAGGTTCTCGGCAGAATTTATGCCGCAGCTGCAAATGCTGCCGCAGCAGGCGAGGACGAGCTTACTGCAAACGGCAAGCAGACCGCTGAATACATAGACAATCTTAACGATAAGGTCGAGAAGATCAACGATATCAAGGATATAACCGAAAAATACAATGACGCAGCAGAGCTTGATGAGCTTCTTGCAATGGTCGAAAAGTACGACGACATCAGCGAGGTACAGGAGCTTTCTCAGCTTGTAAGCAATTCCGAGGGACAGCCTGCAAAGGAAGAGCTTATGAATGTGCTGGTCAAGTACGATGATATCAACGAGCTCCAGTCAGTTATCGACATTATCAATAACTATGATGACCTTTCAGAGCTTACAGACCTTATGGCTGTAATGTCAAAGTACCGCACAGCTAATCAGACCGCAGCTGCAAAGGCTATTGCCGAGGAAGTGGCATCACCAATGGCTATGCAGGTGGCAGGCAAGAACGTTGACCCGCAGATCCGCCGACTCAACGAGGAGCTCAAAACCGTTGCAGAGGAAACAGGCGCAGTATATGTTGATGTTTACGACATATCTCCCGAGAAGGACTTCGATCCGCACCCCAATGCAAACGGTCACAGGGAGATCGCAGACATACTCTATAATGCAATGTCAGAGACCGTAACCAACAGAATGATTATCCCGGAAGCTCCCGAGCCTACCGAGGAGCCTCTCCCCGCAGAGGAAATTGCAGATTACAATTTCAGACCTTTGGGAGATATCAATGGCAACGGTAAAATCGATTCAACTGACTCATATATTTTAATATACCATGCTCTCGGTATGTACGATCTTTCTGATGAAGACCTTAAATATGCCGATATAGACAGAAACGGCAGAGTTGACATTTTTGACGCTTTACTTCTCAGGGCTTACACAGAACAGTCTAAATTCAATTTTGGCCGGGGCGGAAACAGATTCTACGATCCATACCGTCCGTACAATATGGGATACTTCTATCCCATGGGAAATTACGGCAGATACTTCGGACATCATCACAGAGTAAGATAAAGATAAAAAATCGGGGCTTGATGCCCCGATTTTTCTGTCTTGCTCTTCATACCGCCGCAAAAAACCTCTGCAAAATGCTTTGCAGAGGTTTTCTTTGTTAATGAGTTTTTCGGCTGTTTACTTGATAAGACCTACACCCCAGATAGTGAACTGTCCGCTTCCGCTTATGGAAACATTAAGCTCGCCTGAGGTCTCCTGATAGTAGCCAAGCTCTGCATCGGGACCGCCCCATGTGTACTGCTTGTTGCCGTTTACCTTTGTGGTCTTGCCATTTACAGTAACATCGATACTGCCCATACCTGAGCTGTTAGCCTTGAATACGATGATAAGACCCTTGCCCTCTGTCTTGAATGTCATCGGGCTGCCGCCGTTGAGTGTGTATGAGTAGTTGAGACCGGGGTTATTGTTGTAACCGCCGCCTGACTTCCATGAGCCTGCGTTGAAGTTTGTGAGGTTCTTAGGATCAACATTCACACAGTTAGCGTACTCAGCGCCGTAAACATACTTGGTAGGCTGTGTGTAGCTTGCTGACTGGTTCTCGCTCCTGAGTGCCTGACGTACATAGTATGCCATACAGTCTGCTACAAGCTGACCGCCCTTCTGATGCGGATGATACTCGTCTGAGTAGTAATCGCTTGCCTTGAGGAAGCCGCTGTTGAATGCCTTTGTAAGAGCATCGTCCATGCTTATTACAGGGATATCGAAGTTCTTGCCGATAGGATACATCTGTGACTGGCTGGAGAAGCCGCCCTTTGCACGTGTGATGATGATACCTACAGCAGGCTCGTTAGGCATATCAAGGAACTTCTTGATACAGCTCTCGAAGCACTTCTTGTACATGATGTCCTCATGATCGTTTACTGAGAATTCAAGGAAGATGATATCAGGCTTCTGCTCAACGATCTGCTTCTCGCTGCGGACAAGTCCTACAACGGAAGATGTACCTGAGAGACCTGCGTTGATCTCCTTGAACGAGCCCTTTGCAAATGTGGTCTTGAGGTAGTTGGAGAATGGTGTTGTATAGTTCTTGCCCTCTGTGATAGAGCCGCCGAGATAAGCAACTGTCAGAGGTGAACCGCTTTCAGCAGCAGCAAGCTTCTGGGTAAGTCTGTAGGTGTTGCCCATGTGCTTGATGGAGCTCTTGTAGAAGTCGATATACTGTGCGGAAGCTGTCTCCTTGTAGTTATCCCACTGAGTAGAATCGAAATCTGACTTTTCGGGAATAACGACCTCGGGAACCTTGCCTTCCCCGCCTGTTGTTACAGTTGACTTTGTGCCCTCAGCCGCAACCTGTACATTATCGATATAGAAGTCCATAAGATCACCCGAAGACTCGATAGTCTCAACGTAGAGCACCATATCGCCTGCATTGTCGGGGATAGTGAATGAAGTATTCTCTATCTTGGTCCACTCGCCGCTCTTGCAGGCCTCCTTGGCGATAGAGGTATATACAGCGCTTCCGCCGCCGTTGCCGCCCTGCTGGAGAGATATCTGGATAGTTGCGTCGCTGCCTGAGAGCTGGAGAGCTCCTAAGCTCACGCTGTATGTCTGACCGGGCTGGAAGTCCGAACCGAGGTTGATAGCTGCACCGTTCCACTCAGCGCTTCTGTCCGTAATAAAGAGGGACTTGCCCGAAGCACCGTAGTATGCAGTATCTGATGCAGCAACAGAAGCTGCGCCTCTGCCTGACCAGTCGCCGATGCCTGAATCAAAATTATCATTCAATAAGCCGCCTGCTGCGGGAGGAGCAGCTGTAGTTGTTGTTACTACATCAGGAACTGTTGTAGTTGCAACATTTGTAGTTGTAGTTGCTTCGCCGCCGTCTATCTTTATATTCTCAGAATAGCTCTCGGGAAGCTTTGTGATAAGTCCTAAGAGAAACTTCTGTATAACAAGAGCGTCGTTTGATGTGATACCGCCGCCTGCTTCGCTTACGTCCGCATTGTAGAGACCCGGCTCTGTGAGCTTATACTTGTTTGGGTTTGCAAGTGACTGCATTATAAGAACTACATCACTCATGTCAACGCCTTTATCGTTGTTGGCGTCGCCCCACTTTGTTACCTTAGAATCAAGTACAGCCTTTGGATCCTGAGTTACAGGAGCTGTAGTTGTAGTTGCAATAGTTGTTGTGCTCGTGGTAACTGTTGTGGTTGTTGTAGTGGTAGTTACCTCAGGCTCTGAGCTGCCCTTGAACACGTATCTGAAGAATGTGTAAAGGTGAGGTTTAACTGACTCAGCACCATGTCCGCCGCCGGGAATGGACTGGTAAACGTGGTTTACACCGTTCTTTGTAAGGATATTGCTGTACTGTGACGGGAAAGTACCAACAACCGAATCGTTTGTACCGCCTGTGATCATGAATACCTCAGGCTCGGGACCTACGTCTCTGAACTTCATTTCACTTTCCTGCATACAGCCGGGGTGAGACATGAATGAGTCTGTACCTGGTGTGATACCTGGTGCAGGGCAAGCACCGCCTACGTAGCCGAATACGTCGGGACGCATAAGTCCGCAGTAGATAGCCTCACGGCCGCCCATTGAGAAGCCTGTGATAGCTGTATTCTCTCTGCCTTCCTTTATCGGATAGTTCTCCTTGATAAAAGGAAGAAGGCTGTCTGTTACGTCATAGAGGAAGTTGTCGTACTCTGCGCAGGTCTGCTGGTTGATGCCGCTTGGACCGCTCATGGTCTTACTTGTGAACATGTTAGGTGTTACAACAATGAATTCCTCAGCCTTGCCGCCGGTCATAAGACCTGTCATGAGCTCCTGAACGCCCATGCCGTTTACCATATCATTTTCACTTCCCATGATGCCGTGGAGAACGAACATTACGGGATACTTCTTGCTTGGATCATAGTTAGGAGGCAGGATAACATTGCACTTCTTCTGCTTGCCTGTGAATTTACAGTTATAGGTCTTGTTCTCGACCTTGCACTGGCTCTTTGCCTCTGCACCGTTCGGTACAGTTGTGGGCATATCGTTCTTGATCTCTGCATTGAGACCTGAGGTAGCGTTTCCGCCGCTGCCTGCATCGCCTCCGATATTAGCGCCGCTGTTATCGAAGCCGCCTGCAAAGCCGCTCCAGTCCATGCCTCCGCCGTTGCCGCCCCAATTCATGCCGCCGTTATTTCCCCAGCCGCCGCCAACACTGCCTGTAAGACTGCCTAAATCCATGCTTACATTAGCTGCTGAAGCAGAGAACGGCACACTTGCCGCGATCATCATTGCGGATACAGTACCGCTGATGATCTTCTTCATTTTTGAATTCACTTCAATCACTCCTTTGTTTTTTAGTCCTTGGCAAAACTCCGCAAAAGGCGGTAAAAAGCCGTAACAGGACGGTATTTTTTGTGTTTGCGACTCGGAAACAGCCTATTTTTTATATTTTTAGAGGGTCGGCTGAGATCCGAAGTCATAAAACGTTACAGAACTCCCGCTTCTTCAAGTACACCAAAAGTTGTTTTTGTGACAAATATTTGGCATAATTGTATAATATCTTTGATGTAAATATACAATATATATAGAAAAAAGTAAAGTCATTATAAGCAACTCGACAATTTTTGGTCACAATTTAGCAACAATTGGTCAACAGAAAAGTAATATCTTGATGTTCAAAGCGGATTAATAGCAAAATCTTTACTTTTTTCCAGTCTTGTAAATAAAATTCGTCAAATTGACTCACCAAAAGTTGCTGACTGACAAATATCTTAATCATAAACAAATGTAACCGCAGACCCAAAAGTTCTCATTTGCAGGTTCGGGCATAGTACTAATGTGCTGTTATATATCAACAAACATCAAAAAATTTATACGGAAAATTACATGTGATAAGGCGATTTTATCGCTGTATCTTGCTATTTACATATCAGTGTGATATAATATTTTATTATACGATACATAGTGAGGTAATTTTATGAACTTTATTAAAAAAATTGCCAGCATTACAACGGCATTGCTAATGGTCTCGGCAATGCCCTGCGGTGCGCCCTTTGCTTCGGCTGAACAGTCTGCGGAGGGACTTTACATAAACGAAGTATGCTCCCAGAACAAAAGCTGCTTCACTGACAGTCTCGGCCGTGCCTCGGACTGGATCGAGCTTTATAACGACAGTACTGCGGACATCGACCTTTCGGGCTTCGGACTGACAGACGATGAAAGTGCTCCCATGAAGTATATTTTCCCGTCAGGTTCGGTCATAAAGCATGGAGAGTATCTTATCATTGCTGCTGCAAAGAACGGAGCTGACATGACAGATCTCAATACAGGCTTTTCTCTCAGTAAATCAGGTGAAACTCTCATTCTTTCCTCACCTGACGGAGCAGAACTGATAAAGCTTGAAATACCTGCACTTGCTGAGGACACAACATACGGACGCTTATCTGACGGAAGCTTTTCCGTAATGTCTCCCACCCCTGCTTCTGCCAATCAGTCTGTAACTATCGAGCCTGTTTTTTCTCTGGAGTCAGGCTTCTACAGCGAAAATGATGTAAAAGAGCTAACCATCAACTCGAAAGATACTATCTTCTATACCCTTGACGGTTCTGACCCTACCACATCTGATACTGTCGAGATATACAGCGGTGCGATACCCATGTACGACAGAAGTTCAGAAGACAATGTCTACAGCAAGTTCCAGCATGAGGACAACAGCCCATACTCCATCAATCTCGCTCAGTATTATGTGGCAAATCCAGAAAAATTCGACAAGGCAACTATCGTAAGAGCAGCCGCTCTGTCTGAAGACGGCACGTTCAGCAGAGTAGTTTCAAAGACCTACTTCATTATGAACGACGAAAAGCTCAGTTACTATTCTGATATACCTGTAATTTCCGTGGTAACAGACCCCGACAATCTCTTCGGCAAGGATAAGGGTATTTATGTTGCAGGTCAGAAGTACATGGACTGGCTTGAAAAAATCGAAGCCGAGCCCAACGCAAGTTATTCACTGGATGAGGTCGCCAACTTCTATTCCTCAGGTAAAAAGTGGGAGCGTGAGGCTGATATCACGTATTTTGAGGACGGTAAGCTTGGCTTCGATCAGAAAATGGGCATTCGCATAAGAGGCTCCGCCACAAGAAACAGCTCCGCAAAAAGCTTCAATCTGTATGCGAGAAGCGAATACGGCGACTCTAAGCTTGACTATAAGCTCATTGACGATAATTACTCAGTTGATGACGGCAAGATAATAAAGCGTTACGATTCATTCGGACTCAGGGCTGTCACTTGGGTGGACAGGCTGAGAGAGCATGTTGTTGATTCTTCTGTCCGTGACCTCCCGGCGCTTTCGACCTATGCCTGTGACAGATGTATGCTTTTCATTGACGGAGAGCTGTGGGGAATGTATGAGATAACCGAGAAAGCCTCCGATTATTATATACAGTCCAAATACGGCGTCCCCTCCGAAAATGTTACAATCATCAAAAACGGTGAGCTTGAAGAGGGTCCCGATGAGGAGCCCATGAATCTTCAGCTGCTTGGTGAATTCTGCCGCGATAATGATCTGACAGTTCCCGAAAACTACGAATACGTCACTTCAAAGGTCGATATAGACAGTATTATCGACTGTTACTGTACAGGTCTGTATATCTGCACATGGGACTGGCCGAACTACAATTATTTCCTATGGCGATACAACGGCGACGAGCCTACGGACAATCCTTATACTGACGGCAAATGGCGATTCGGCGCATTCGATTTTGATTACTCTGTAGGACTTTCCTATGCTGATGCTGACGATTCCGAGCTGTATAAGTATGACAGCTTCAAGAAAGTGGAAGCTGTTAAGGAAGGAATACCCACTCTGATATTCTCGGAACTCCTTAAAAATCCCGAATTCAAGCAGAAGTTTGCAGACAGGTTCTATTCATTTGCATATTCCGTATTCGAGTCATCAAAGATGTGTGCGGAGCTTGATGCTGAAGAAAGCAGATATATGGACTATTATGCAATGTCCGCATGGCGCTGGTACGACGGTAACCCCGCAGTTGACTTTGACAGCTTCATTGCAGAGCAGAAAGAATATTACCACAGTGAAATGGAGGTAATGCGTACTTTTTTCAAAAACCGTGCAGAATACGCTGTTGAGAATATGCAGAACTACCTCGGCATATCAAAGGACAGCAGTACCGTGACAGTTACCGTTCAGGGAAACGGAGACTTTTCCGTAGATTCTGCCGATGCTGCTTTTTCGGGAAATGTCTGGACAGGAACTTTTGAAAAAGGACAGGAATTGACCCTTACTGCAAAGCCCGCCGATAACTATACATTCGCAGGCTGGACGGGCGCAGTAAACTCTGATTCTCCTACCATAACCGTAACAGCAGATAAAGCTGTTTCTCTTGTATGCAATTTTAAGCTTACAGAGTACCGGCAGGGCGATCTAAACATGGACGGTACCGTAAATGTAGCTGACCTGCTCCTTATGAACAAATATCTTCTTGGCACTGAATCTATCACAAAAAAGCAGTTCAAACTTGCTGATATGAACGAGGATAGTTCAGCTGATATATTTGACATGGTTTGTCTGCGCAGGGAACTGGTGCAATAACGATATATCAAACAGGCGGCAATGCCGCCTGTTCTTTTTTATAATGGTGCTCTTCTTGACTGTCTACGCCTCACAGAGTATAATAATTATATAGATAATTCGTACTTTGTGAGTATTTAAGAAATTTTTTCGGATAAAACTGCGACATCTGCCGCTTTTCTTTCGTATAAGTTACAAATGGAAATATTTCCTGCCGAAAGGAGGAAGACATGGATAACGGTTTAAGTAGCTACAGCCGTTTCCTCTCAGGAGATAAAGACGCTATCGATGAGATAATCCGCGATTACAAGGACGGTCTTGTATATTACCTTTACAGTATAATCGGAGACATATATCAGGCAGAAGAAGCTGCCATTGATGCCTTCGTAAAGCTTTATGTAGAAAAGCCTGCCTTCAAGGGTACGGGTGCTTTCAAAACATGGCTTTATACTATAGGAAGAAACAAGGCTATCGATATAAAACGCAAGTTTTCAAGGTTTGATTCGGTATCTCTTGATAATGCGTATGATATTTCCGGTGAGGAGAATATTGAACAGAAGGTCATCGAAGATGAGCGGCGTGCCGACCTGCGCAGGCTCATCTCAAAGCTTAAACCTGAATACAGTCAGGTGCTTTACCTCATTTTCTTTGAGGATTTCAAAAATGACGAAGCGGCTAAGATAATGAACAGAAGCAGCAAGCAGATCAGGGATCTGCTTTACAGAGCTAAAAATGCTCTGAAAAAAGAAATTGAACAGGAAGGAGCAGTGTTCTATGGATTATAAGACCATGGCGGAAATAGTCAAAGCCCGCGGCGACAGGATCATTGAAGAAAAACGTATCCGCAGCATGCGTATCCGCAGGATAACAGCAGGCGTTTCTGCACTGTGCGCTGCCGCTGTTGTCGGACTTGGCATATGGCACAGCAATACTGCAAAAGAGCCTTCCTCAGTTGATTTCGGCAACAGTAATGTTATAAACACTACAGACTCCCCTGTTGCAAGCACTTCCACAACAATGGGAACCAACCGTATCAATGAGACTACAGTGACTTCTGTCGGCACCTCCGCTGTATCGTCATCAAAAACAAAAGCTGCTGTCACAACAGCTAAAAGCACCTCTGAAACGACAGCACATAGTATTTCTTCCTCCACAGTAAGAAATACCTACGTGCAGAGCACAGCTATATCAGCTTCCTCTGTTACAAATGCTGCCGTGACCACAACAACTGACGTTACGATAATCACACACAGGAGGGTATATTATATGAATAAATTATCTGGCAGCTTTGCTGCATTGTTGATAGCTTCATCGGCTGTTTCAAATCCCATTGCCAATGCTGCGCCTGAGGGCATGAGACAGATACCTTACGAGCTTTTCAATTCCAGATACAGCCTTGAAGACTATCCATACGATAAATGGCACGAAAACGAAAGTGCCTTTGACTTTGACGAGAACGGCAAATTCGACATACATGACATCTACCATTTATACTGCCTTGCAAACGGCGATGAAGCTCTGAACAACAGCGGCATAAATTATGATATCAACAATGACGGCGAGTTTGACGAACACGATGTGGGAGCTCTTATCAGCTACTTCACCTGCTACAATGAGATAACAAGAGACTATATTGACCCCAAATATTATGGAGCAGATAATGAGGTCAGCAATAACTTTGTAAAGTGCTTTACAGAAGAAACAGAGACCTTCTACGGGCTGTACGATATAGCTGCAAAAGCCATTGAAGACCGTGCAGACCTTCTGGACGTAGACGGCAGCGGCATATTCGATATGGGAGATATAATGGACATTTACTTCTTCCGTAAGATATTCGATGAACCTGCTGTGCTTTACGCTGAAATGGATCCCGAGAATCTCTCCTATGATGATAAACTAAGGATATATAATGAGCTGTCCGCAGTAAAATTCCCATCAGAGTCGGAAGCCAAGTGCCTTGAACTGCTCAGCTCCCTGAAAGATGACAAGGTGATCTCACCTGTCTTTTCAGACTATCTCATAAAGTATTATTTTGAAAATGAGCAGTTCAGACCAGAATATTCAGACAGCAATTATTATGAATATCTCTGGGACACAAGATACGACAACAGAAAAAATGATTCGCCGATCTACAAGGACATTCTCAGAGACTTTGAAACTGCGGTTGAGAACACCGAATGGGAAATGAAGCTCTCTTCTTCCGATATCAGGACAAATGTGGATATGACCAATATCGATGCAGAGTACGCTGTCTACAGGAAGAAGGTCGAACAGGGGCTTCTCCCCGAGCCTGATGTCAACCTTGACGGAAGAATAAATATGTTCGACCATACTGCATGTGAGGATATATTCAATAATTACAGGTACGCCAAAAGCGATAGGTATTCCGATGAGATGATATATAACTTCCTCAATAACTTCGATCTCAACGAAAACGGTATCAGCGGTGATGCAGCCGACTGCAGCATCGCTCAGATCTATATCTGTGAGAAGCTTGGCGTCAAGACAAGGAAGGAACAGGAATACGACAGCTTCAGAGAAGCATGGATAAACGGCGAGGTATCAAACTATCCGTGGGACGGCACAAACTGCCTTGACGGAACAAAATACCCCCTGACCGATCCCGACGACCTGTTCAGCCTATGCTATAACTATGTGTACGCCTTCAACTATGCTTCAAAGGAAGTCCGTCAGTTCATATACGACAGATACTACGTCAATGTTGAAGCAGGCATAATACCTGCTCCCGATGTGGATATGAACGGCATCATCGACGAAAAAGACTATATATACGCCGAAAATACTCTCTATTCACAGACACATACCTCGGAAGACATAAATACCGTTCCCGACGAGATAATGGACAATTACATCAAAAACTTTGACCTTGACGGCAGCGGAGTCAGCGGAGACGCAATGGATACCGAAATAATACTTGAATATGTTTCAAGGAAATGCGGTATCGACACCTCAGACCTCGAAACTATGGCATGGAACGCCCGCGGTCAGTACACAAATACACAGTTAGCAGAGCCAATGGGAACTACAACAGTTCCCTTTGACAGCAGAGTTACAACAGCTGTAACAGCTGCCGCACCTTACAGCAGCAAAAAAGGCGATGCCAACTGCGACAGCGACCTCGATCTTTCTGACGCCGTTATCGTAATGCAGGCTCTCGCAAATCCCAATAAGTACGATGTAGGCGGCACCGCCAAAAATCCGATCACAGAACAAGGAAAGTTAAATGCAGACGTCGATAAGTCCACAGCCGGACTCACTGTAAGTGACGCTCTGTGCATACAGCAGTATCTCCTGGGAAACAAGAGCTCTTTAGCATAAACAGCTCACACATACAAATAAAAACTGCCATGATATGATATAACAGCTCAGCCCCGAAGCATTGCCTCGGGGCTGATATTTTATATATCATGGCATATATGTCAAAGCTTTATCCTGATGGTAAGCCTTTTATTATCATATGAAGCTGTGATTGTTCCGCCCATGCGCTCCACAAGAGTTCTGGCGATCGAAAGACCCAGTCCCGTAGAGTTTCTTGCTGCCTCAACAGTATAGAATCTGTCAAAGAGCTGCTCCACCTCCACCGCAGAAAGCCTTTGGGACGTGTTTGAAAATGTGATCTCACCTGTGTCTGACAGGGTTATCTCCAGATCGCCGTCGCTGTATTTCAGGGCGTTGTTGAGAAGATTTGAAAATACTCTTTCAAGGCTTGCTTTATTCACCATTCGGACTATAGTGTTCTCGGTAATATGTACCTCGGGCACTATCCCCTTTTCGTCCAGAGCGCCGCAATAGCCCATGATACAGTCCTCCAGCACCTGATTCACCCTGACCTCCTGCATTTCGGCTTCGGTCTCATCGGACACTATAACGGAATAGCGGAATAGCTCCTCTGTAAGCTGCTTCATTGTCTCGGTACGCTCGCCGATTATCTCCAGATAGCTGTGGATAAGCTCCTTGTCGTCTGTCTTCTTTATCAGGTAAAGGTATCCGCATATAGCTGTCAGAGGAGTTCGGATATCATGGGAAATATTCGTTATGGCTGTTTTCAGCTCTGTATTGCCCAGATGATATTGAAGATGCTCCTTCCGAAGAACACGCAGCTGCTCGTTTATACTGTTTGCAAGCCGCAGCATATCCCTGTCATGGGAAGATATATCTATGAGCGTGTTGGTATCATTATCCAGTCTGTCGGCAAATTCGTCAGCTATCTCCCTTGCCGATTTTTTCAGTATTATTATCTTGACAACTGCCGCTGTGAGCAGTATCGCCAGCAGACCGTATAACATAAAGATACCTCCGTCATTTAAGATCGGTTTTTCTGAAATAAAGCATTCCGCAGATGAATACCAGAGCAGTTTCCAGCACCATTGCTCCAAGAGCAGGCAGGAAGCTGTAATCCGAAACTACACCGTTTGTAACGATACTGTCGGGAACTCCGTAATTCTTGATATTCATGCATACAAAGGTCGGCAGGAAGTAGCCCAGCTTCTCAGGGAAATTCTTGAGCGCAGCCACACCGATACTTACAAGTATCAGGAACTGATTTCCAAGATAAATGGCAAGGAAACTCTTTACGCCCTTTAATATGACACAGAACACCTGTGAGATAGTAGCAAATAATGCCACATGGCAAGTGGTGAGCACAACGCCTTCTGCTACATTCTTGGCAATAATACCGTCTGTATTGCCAAACAGTCCTGCAACTGCAAGCAGACTTAATGTCATCAGCAGATACAGTGATACCGAGAAAGCAACGGACGCTGCCCAGTCTGCGAAATAGACGCTGCTACGCTTATGTCCCACAGAGATCTGATTACGAATAGTTCCGCCTGTGAACAGCGGATAATTGAAAAGTGCAATGATTATGCCGACGTAATGCGGAAAAACAAGGAACGACGCAATGTAAGGCAGCTGGAATACCATGGGCTTTTCCCTGAGAAATAAAGCTGCTCCCACACCGCCGACAAGCATCAACAATGCAAGGACACGGAAAATAGTCCATTTACCCAGTCGGCTGAAATAAGCACGCATCAGTTTAAGCATGATCAGCACCTCCTATCAGGGAGATATAGAAGCTTTCAAGGCTCTCGTCATGCTCCTCCAGTGAAAGCACCTCGCAGCCCTCATTGGCAAGTGCAAGGGAAAGCTGTGTGATGTTGGGCTTTGCGTATATATCAGCGGAGTTTTCGTCGTTGATCTTGAAGTCGATACCCATACGGTCAAGCACTGTCGAAAGCACGGCTGTATCAGTGACCGTCAGTCTCATGCACTTTCGGCAGGAGGCTTCAAGCTCCTCTGCACTCATCTCACGGATGATCCTGCCGTTATTGATAAATCCGTAATGTGTGGCAAGCTTTGAAAGCTCGTCCAGTATATGTGAGGAGATAAGTACTGTTATCTTCCTCTCGCGGTTGAGTTTAAGTATGAGCTCACGTACCTCTACGATGCCCTCAGGGTCAAGTCCGTTCACAGGCTCGTCAAGGACAAGGAAATCGGGACTTCCGCAGAGCGCCACGGCTATACCGAGACGCTGACGCATACCGAGGGAGAAGTTCCTCACCTTTTTGCGTCCCGTATCTCCCAGACCTACCAGCTTCAGGAGCTCGGGGATACCGCTGAAATCGGGAAGCCCAAGCACCTGATACTGCTGTCTCAGATTGTCCTCTGCCGTCATATCGGTATATATAGACGGCGTCTCTATGACGGAGCCTATCCTGCGTCTTGAATTACAGATACCGCCGTCGGAATCCTTTACGCCGTAAAGCTCGAACTCTCCGCTCGTTGGCAGCTGCATACCGCATACTATACGGATAAGAGTAGTCTTACCTGCTCCGTTTCTTCCTACGAATCCGTAGATAGAGCCCTTGGGCACATTCATTGTCAGCCCGTCAAGAGCTTTGGATCTCTTATATTGCTTGCATATATTTTTTGTTTTAAGAACATATTCCATTGCAAGACCTCCTTTTGTGTTTCTGAATACAGTATAGCACAAAAAGGTCAAGAAAGCGGACAAGAGATAGTCAAGATTTTGTCAAGTTTTCAGTCTGAAGCCTATGCCGTAGACTGCTTCGATGTAATCCTTGCCGCTTACTGCCTGCAATTTGTGACGTATATTGCTGATGTGCTGCTTCAATGAGCGCTCTGTGCAATCAGGAGTGTCATAGCTTATCTTTTCAAGTATAGTGGTCTTTCCCACAGCAGTGCGGGAGTTCTGCATAAGCAGCTTTAATATGGCACATTCCGTCCTTGTGAGCCTGACCTCGGCTGAACCTGCCGTAACGGTCAGGGTATCGCACATAAGAGTAAGATCGCCTGCTTTTAAACAGCTCTCATCAGTGTCGCTCCTGTGTCGGAGCTGTACCGTTATCCTTGCAAGAAGCTCCTGCATATCAAAGGGCTTGGTTATATAGTCTGACGCTCCGCTGAGCAGAAGCTCCACCTTGTTTGTCACGTCAGCCTTTGCACTTACTACTATAACAGGTATATCCTTTATCTGTTTCAGCACATCTTCTCCCGTTATCCCGGGGAGCATAAGATCGAGAAGTATGAGATCGGGTCTGCTCTGTGACAGAAGCATCACCGCTTCGCTTCCCGAATAGGCTCTCGAAACAGTGTAGCCCTCGTCGCTCAGGACCTTTGCAAGCATGCCGTTTATATTCTGATCGTCATCGATTATCATTATTTCGGACATATATCCACCTCACTCTGCGTTTAACATTATAACATTTATTTCCAAGGATTTCAAGTGAATATTCAGAAGCTTCGGCTGTTCTTGACAGTTACTGCCGAGTATGATATGATAATGTCAAACCGTATGATAAATATGCGCGTATCAGCTTATAACCTCTGTTACAAATACAAAAAATTCTTCTAAAAAAATGTTCCGAAAAAAGCGCGTAGTTTTTTATTCTCATATCGTCTAATAAGTGAAAGCCCGTGAAAGAGCTTTCGGAAAGGAGCAGATCTATGGATAACGGTGCAAGTAGCTACCGCCGTTTTCTTGATGATGGTGATGTACAAGGATTAGATGAGATCATAATAGAATACAGCGACGGTCTGATACTGTACCTGACAAGCATTGTCGGAAACATTCAGACGGCAGAAGAGCTTGCAGAGGACACCTTTGTACTGCTTGGCACAAAAAAGCCAAAGTATAAAGAGAAAAGCTCCTTCAAGACATGGCTTTATGCTATAGGCAGGAATTTAGCCATAGATCATCTTCGCAAGTATTCCAAAAAGACCTGTATTTCTATTGAAGAAACACCTGAGATGACAGACGATGAAACTGCTGTTGAAGAGGCTTACCTCAAAAAAGAACAGCAGATCGCGATACACAAGGCAATGCGAAAGCTTTCGCCTAAATATCAGCAGGTGCTATGGCTCATTTATTTTGAGGGATTCAGCAATAAAGAAGCTGCAAAGATAATGAAAAAGAGTCTGCGCAGTCTTGAATCCATCTTATACCGTGCTCGTAAATCACTCAGATCACAACTTGAAACGGAGGGTTTTGATTATGTTGAAACATGAAGAGATGATCGAGAATGTACACCGCCGCATAGCTCAGTATGAGGAGGAGAAGAAAATGAAACATTCAAAATTTGATAAGATCATTTCAGCCATAAAGCCCGGTACAAAAAATGAAAAAACAAAAAGTAATGATGACGGATATATTGAAGTTATAAGCAGTTCGGAACGCATTGAGCCCTCACACCGCATACTTCGTATAGTAAGTACTCTTGCAGCCGGCGCTGTTCTTGTTACAGGCATAGGTGCAACAGGTATGCTTCTCCGCAAAAACAAGTCGCTCAAGCCTGCCGAAACCGACAGTGAGAGCAATCTTGATGAAGCTGAAACCACCACAATGGCTGCTGAGATAGTCGTTGGAAATCCCTTTTCGGAGCTGCTGGCTTGTAAATACGATCTGGTATTTCCAAATCTCGACTTCACTGATTCCATGCGTGAAAAGATAAAAGAGCTTTTTGATTCTCAGGAGAGCTGGAGAGCAGCTGCAAACTACAGCAGATTTCTCCATTATGATAACGGCGGCGCGTATTCACCGTTAACTCAGAGAATGATACTTGCCAATGATAATTACTACCTCCAGATATGCGACGATAACATAATCGAGTATGCTGTTCTTGAAGATCTTAACTGGAAAAAGAAGTTCTACGAATGTGACAGTCTTGCACTCATAAACGGCATAGCCGAAATAATGGAAAGTGAATTTAAAGACAACGGCGTCGATTTCGACGAAGATGTATCGGATTTCGGTTTCCTTGCAAACATGGAGCAGATAAAAGACCTCAGCGATATACAGAAAACGCTGCTCGGACTCTGCATGAAGGGCAGCAGCTGGAAAATGGAGACAATGGAGGCTAACAGGGATTTTTCAATGTTTGATCTTACATTAATAAGCCCAAGCTCCGGACATCTTTATATCAACAAAGAATATGCCTATTCTGATGAAAATACAGGAATTGCTTTATTTATCGACAAAGACGGAATAAGCTACACCTGTGATAACAATATATATTTCGGCAACAACCTGCTGTATATCATGTCCGAATACGATTATCCCGATCTGAAGACCGAGATAACTATTACTGACGGCGACGGCAAGGTATTAATATCGTCAGATGATAATAACAGGGCAAGACTTGAGAACTTCATCTATTATGATCTTCCATCACTGCTCAACACATATGATAACTATAATTATCCGAATGATTATGCAGTCAACAGCTATAATATTGATATTTCTTACAGATCCGGCGATACAATGCTCAGAAATGCAGGCTTCAGCATAAGCAATTTCGGTGAGGTCGGCAGAGTTGATTATGTACTCGATCCCGTATCGAAATGGTGTCCCGCAGGCTGTACCAATTACTATATGGACATTCTTGATTTTGATGTAAAGCTCCACGCTCTCATCAACAACAAGCAGGATGAAAAAGCTCCCGAGGATAAAAAGCCGGAGGACAAGAAGACCGAAGAAGTCCAGCCGACTACAGAGAACCGCAAAGATGCGGATAAGTCTTCAAGTGAAGAAAAGCAGCAGGATAAGCCTTCAAACAATGAGGAACATGGACAGGATCCAAACGGCAATACTGCTCCTACTCAGGTCCCTGATAATGCTCAGCAGGAAAAACTTGATCCCAAACTGTATCACGAAGATGTTGAAATACCCACACCTCACACAGCTATCTGGCTCGATGAACGTGACAGCGGATTAGATGAGACTCTTCTGGCTTCATGTATCACTCATGACAATGATGCGCTTGATAAATTCATGGCGGAAAAATTTGAACCATTGCTTGAATATGAAGATGGACTTCCGTATGAACACCAATTCAGTACCTCCACATACGGATATAGCTTATTCAGGATATATGAGACCAATAAAACATATATGTCAGATACAGAGACATATATAATGCGTGACGGCTTCTATGTAGGCAATGCAGGTTTCGGAGGAGTATGCTCATACATATACGTAAACGGTGACTGGCAGCCTGCCGGTGCAGAGAACTTCAAGATTGACTTTAAAGAATTTGAAAAATTGCTAAAGGAGTTATTAAAGGATTCAGAATTACCAAAAGAATAAAAACAGAACATGGAAAGACTATATAAAACAAGGGACGGCTGATGCCGTCCCTTATTGTTTTTATCAATCGGATATAGTATGCTGTCTGACAGCTCATACCCTGTGAAGCACTATCTCATACATGGTATTCATTTTGCCGCTTTCATCGTCTATGAGCTCTATAGTACCCTTATGAGCTTCAACTATCTTGCGGCTGATAGCCAGTCCAAGTCCTGAGCTTTTAGCACCTGTACGGGACTTGTTTCCCACAACGAAAGGCTTGAATATAGACTCCCTGAGCTCTTTGGGGATACCCTTTCCGTTGTCGCCTATCCTTATGACAATATCTGTATCAGTATCCTTTATCTCAGTGAATATAACAGTTCCAGCTTCGTTATGTCTTACGGAATTGGTGATAAGGTTATCGAAAACACGGCTGAGCTGCTTATGATCGAAGCTGAATATCATCTTCGTTTCGGGGATATCGGCTTCAAGCTCAATGCTTGCCAGTTCCAGCTCCTGATACTTCATGGCAAGATAGCTCCTGAAGTACTCGCAGATGTCTCCCTCCTCCATAGAGAAGTCAAAGTCGGGGTGCTCCAGCTTGCTGTATTCATGGAGAGTATTTACCAGCTCCGCAACCGTTTCTGTTTTTTGGCATATACTGCTGAGATATTTCTCCTTTGTCTCCTCATCGACCATATTGTCGCTTATTGCTTTTGCATAGCCCTGCACAGCGGTTATGGGAGTCCTTATATCATGGGATATGTCCGCTATCATGCGGCGCTGTTCAGATTCAAGCTGCATACGCTCGTTTTCGCTCTCTTTCAGCTTTGCAACAAGTCTGTTGTAGCTTGTACAGATATTGTTGAACTCCTTGATATCGGAATTTATCTCCGATATCTCGTTGTTTGCAGCAGCACTTCGTGAGAAATTCTCAAGTGCCGTATCCAGCTTTTTCAGCTCTTTGGATATACGCCTTATTATCTTTACTCCGAATATGAATATTATCACTATGACTACGATATAAAGGGATACAGTCGCCCACTTACTAAACTCCGCCAGATAGTAATTTATCTCCTTTTCCATTTCTTTATGGTCGGGATCGTATTCGTTCAGTCCATCAAGATATGTTTCAGCATAGTCAGCCGCCTCGGAAACAGAGCTTTCGGGATTATATTTCAGGTATATTTCTTTCAGCTTTCTGCCAGCACTAACTTCAAAGGAAATATTCAGCATATCAATGAAAAACAGTATGACTGCAAGCATCAATCCCAGATTTCCCAGTATGAAAACTTTAAGGCTGCTCTTGGGCTTTTTATTTTTTCGGATCTTCAATTTTATATCCCAGTCCTCTCACGGTTTTTATGTAGATAGGAGATTTGCTGTTGTCTCCAAGCTTTTCGCGGAGCTTGGAGATATGCACCATCATTGTGTTGTCGTCAGTCTCATAGAAATCACCGTTGATACGCTCGTATATCTGTGACTTGGTAAATACCATTCCCGGCTTTTCCATAAAAAGAGACAGTATCTTGAACTCGGTAGGAGTAAGGAATATTTCAGTTTCGTTTTTATAAAGGAGAAATTTCTTCTGATCCAGCTTCAGGTCGCCTACACAGAGCATATCACCGCTGCTGTTTGGGGAAGGCTCGGCATCAAGCTTGTATATCCTGCGCAGATTGGACTGTATTCGTGCGATTACCTCCAGAGGATTGAATGGCTTGGTTATATAATCGTCGGCTCCGATGTCAAGTCCCAGTATCTTATCGCTGTCCGCATTCATGGCAGATATGATGATAATGGGTATATTGCTTGTTTCGCGTATTTTCTTGGTAAGCTCGTAACCGTTCATCTCGGGCATCATTATATCTACAAGCGCCAGATCGGGTGATCCTGAAATAAGCATCCTGTATGCCTCGGCTCCGTCATATGCACTTATGACCTCAAAGCCCGAGTTCACCAGATAAAGCCTGAGTACCTCCTGTATATCGGAGTCGTCCTCAGCGATCAGTATTTTATAAGCCATTTAGTCTGCCTCGCTTCCATTTCAGTATGTCAGAATGAGGTCACTGTAAAAGTGATCTCTATAATTATATCATGTTAATAAAGATTTTGCAACGCAATCATTCATATCTCAGTGCGTCTATGGGATTCATTTTCGCCGCCTTGCTTGCAGGGTAGAATCCGAAGAATACTCCGAATACCATTGAGAAGCTTACGCTTGCGGCGATAGTTGCAGGTGAAGCAGTACCGTTTATCCCCATGAGTACGCTCATCAGCTTGCCAAGAAGCAGACCGAAGCCTACTCCCACAGCACTGCCTATCATACAGATTATTATCGCTTCGATAAGGAACTGTACACGGATATTGCCATTAGTAGCGCCAAGTGCTTTTCTTGTACCTATCTCCCGTGTTCTTTCGGTTATGGAAACCACCATGATGTTCATAACGCCTATGCCGCCTACTATGAGAGATATAGCTGCAATAGCCATGAGCACCAGCTTCATTATGCCTATAACACTGCCTATGGTATTAAATGTGTCCTCCAGTACCAGCACATCAGCCTTATATGCGTCATTGTCCTTGTAGAAGCTGCTGTTAAGGCTTGCCCTGATATCATCTGCCAGCTTATTAAGGTCGGTATCCCGCTTTGCGATAGCTTCAAACTGCTCAAAGCCTGTTTCATCAAGCGGTGTTACCGCAGCCTGATTGTACGGTATCAGAGCAGGCTCGCCCGTTGCACCGAATAACATTCCCTGCATCATGGATTCCTTTTCCTTATGATATACACCGATAACAGTATAGCAGCTGAGATCGTTGTTCTTTCTGCATTCCACTGTCTTTCCCAGTGCATTCTCAATGCTGCCGTATATAGCCTCTGCTTTCTTCTCGGGTATAAGAACTACAGCTTTCCCATTGCTGTATTCCTCGGAGGATATGCCTCTGCCTGCAATTACGCTGATATTGCCTTTGAGAGAAAGTGCGCACGGATTTACGCCGCATACATTAAGCTTTTCGGTGCCGACTTTCATGGCTCCCAGATCGTAATTGAGGGATATTCCCTCAAGTCTGTCAGAGAATTCCTCCTCCAGCTTGCTGAAGGTCTTTACGGAGAATTCATCAGACTTTTTTATTTCTCTCACGCTGGAATCATAGCTTGATTCGTCATATATGTCTTTCTGCCCTTTCTGTATCACAAAGCAGTAGACCTTTCTGGAGTCGGGACTGCTCATCATATCCACGGTGTAGCGCTTCATGCCATCACCCAGTATCATTATGGCTATGACTGCGGCAATGCCTATAACTATACCAAGCATTGTCAGCAGAGAACGCATTTTGTTTGATCTGAGCTCACTGAGCGCAAGGAGTATATTGTCCTTCAGCATAAGCGGAGCCCCTCCTTTCAGATATTATCCTGCCGTCCATAAGAGTGAGTATCCGTTCTGTTTCCTCTGCAAGCTCATTTGAATGTGTTATCAGGACTATAGTTATACCCTTTTCACGATGTAGCTTATGGAACAGGTCCATTATCATACGTCCCGTAGACGAGTCAAGTGCTCCTGTGGGTTCGTCCGCAAGTATAATAGAGGGCTCGTTTGCAAGGGCTCTTGCTATGGCAACGCGCTGCTTCTGACCGCCTGACAGCTCGTCGGGAGTATGCTTCATTCTGTCCCCCATGCCCACCATGTCAAGGAGCTCCTCGGACCGCTTTCTGCGTTTATTTCCGCTTATACCTGCATACATCATGGGCAGCTCAACATTTTTCAGTGCAGAGTTCCGGGGGATAAGATTGTATGTCTGGAAAACAAAACCTATCTGCCTGTTGCGTATGTGTGACAGCTCTCCGTCCTTTGCAGAGCATATATCTATACCGTTAAGAGAATAATCCCCCGATGTGGGCCTGTCAAGAGCTCCGATAATATTCATAAGGGTAGATTTACCCGAGCCCGAAGCTCCTACAATAGAGACAAATTCCCCTTTTTTCACTGTCAGGTCTATGCCGTGAAGTATCTCCAGCTCGTTTGGACTTCCCACATAAAAACGCTTGTATATGTTTCTCAGGTCAATGACCGTATTACTGTTCATAGCGTACCTCCCCATTATCAATAGAATACGCTTGTATCGCTGTTGTCTTCTTTTGGTGCTATGACCTTCATATTTTCGGATACCTCAGAGCTGATTATCTCCGTATAGTAATCATTGCATATTCCCCGTTCAACAGCTATCTTTCGCTGCGCATGGGCATCATCTTCAACAGTGATATAGCTGCTGCCGTCAACATCTGTGGAAATACAGTTATCGGGAACTGCAAGAACGCCTTTCTTTTCCCCTGTGATTATACCGAGCTTGGCTGTCATGCCTATGCGCATGCCCTCAGGCTGTTTGCTGAGATCGGCTTCAAGAGAATATTCCGTACCGCCCGCAGCTGAACCCTCCGCCGAATACGTTGGAGCATCAGGTGTAGGAGCAACAAAGCTGAGAGTTCCGTCAAGAACCTCGGAGCTAACTGCGTTTATGGTTATCTCTACATGCTGATCTTTTTCAAGCTTGCTTATATCGTACTGATCTGCAAAAGCTGATACCATAAAACTGCTGTCGTCCTGGATCACAACAATGGTACCTCCCGTATAAAGCTCACCCTCCTTGACATTAACGGCAGTGACAACACCTTCGCGGTCTGCTCTTACGGTACAGTCTGCAATACTGCGCTTTATCTGCTCTATCTGCTGCATTGGCTCACTTAACATATCCTCAGCAGATATACCTGCTGCTTTAAGGGAATCAGCCTTATTTGCCACATCACCTGCATTTGCTTCGTCAGTGTCTGTTTTTGAGTAGGAAGCAGTATTCACGTCTGACTTTGCCTGCTCCAGATACCTGCCCGCAGTGGAAAGCTCAGCTTTTGATTCCTTTTCGTCCAGTACAGCCGACGACAACTCGCTTGCATACTTTTCAGCAATGTCAGACAACGCTTTTGCCTGCTCCTTGGCTTCTGTAAGAGCTGCTTCCGCTTCTGCCGACAGCTCCGCAGCTTCGTCACATCTGTCCTTTGCAGCTTTCAGCTCATCAGCCGAGGTGGTGCTGTCAGCTTCAAGAAGATCATACTCGGCTTTAAGCCTCTTGTACTCTGACTTTGCATTATCCAGTTCCGTTTTCAGTTCAGCTGCTCTTTCTGCGGCAGCCTCTGCCTCATCGAGAGCCGCTTTAAGCTCGTCCGACTTAGCTGTCCTGCTGCTTACTGCGTCGCTGTAAGCCTTGGCTGCTTCATTCTTTTCGCTCAGAGCCTTGTCGTAGCTCTCCTTTGCCGATGAAAGTATCTTGCTGCCTCTTTCGGACTTTTCCGCCCTCTCTGCAACTGCATTGTCGTATATTCGCTTTGCAGAGCTGAGCTCGATGTCGTTTTTGGCTTTGATGTTTTCAAGCTGCTTTTCAGCAGCTGCAAGCCTGCTTTGCAGTTCGGAATCGTCAAGGATCGCGATGACATCGCCTTTTTTAACTCTGTCCCCTGTTCTGACACTGACCTTTTTCACCTTTGTATTTACAGCACCGCTGCTGAGCTCGGATGTCTCACTGCTCTTTACAGTGCCTGATACTGTGACATACTGCCTGATATCCATTCTTTCAACAGAAGCTGTATTGGTAGCCGCTGCTGTCTCTGGAGCAGAGCCAAAGGCACTGTATACTGCCATTCCTCCTACGGATACTGCCGCTATTCCACAAAGACATATCAACGCTGTTTTTCTTTTATTACTTTTCATTTCATATCCCTCCATTGGTATTTGATGTTATTATTATAAATCCCAATTCTGTATTCTGACTTTATAAAAGCTAAAGATTTCTTTATAATAACATTAAATATTCTTAAGGAGAGTATATATTTTGTACATACTTCGTTTTCGCAGAAAAAAAACGGCTGCAAAGCTAAGCCTTGCAGCCGTATATAAATATAAGTATTATTCGTTAGTTCTGGAATGCTATGCGGCAGAAATTGTAGAGGTGAGCGTGGATCGAGTTGTCACCGTGATAGCCTCCGTTTACATAGTGCCAGATATGAGGAACGCCGTTTTTCTCGAAGTTCTCATGATAAGTCTTTGGATTGTCGTAAACAACCGTGTCGTTGCTTCCGCCTGTTATCATAAGGAAGTATGGCTCCTTGCCGCTGTCCCACTTGAACGAGCCTGTAACTCCGGGAGCGGGGCAGATAGCGCCTACATAACCGAAGAGGTCGGATCTCTGCATACCAATGAGGAGAGACTCGCGTCCGCCCATTGAGAAGCCTGTAATAGCCGTATTTTCCTTGCCTGTAAGAACACTGTAGTTCTTCTCAATCTCAGGCATGAGATCCTTTATAAGCTGGTTTATGAAGTTGTCATAAGCATCGTTGTTAGCGTTATCCATGCCTGTAACTGAATCCTGAGTAGCACTTGAATATACATCAGGGAATACGCAGATCATTTCCTTAGCTGCGCCCTCAGCAATAGCATTGCCGATTATCTGACGTGTATACATTGTATCGTTGCCCTTGATCAGCATTCTGTCAGGGTTCTCGTAGTAACCGTGGAGAATGTACATTACAGGGTACTTCTTGTTCGGGTCGTAGTTTGGAGGCAGGAGAACATTGTACTTCTTATTTCTCTTGCAGACATTTGAATAGTAGCTTCCGCTCTTTATCTCGCCGTATGTAACGCCGTTCTTCTGCTGATGCGAAGAATCGGGCTCCTTTTCAGCTATAGCGGACTGCACCTTAGCTGTGAAATCCTTCATTGAAAGATGTGCAGCAGCTGCAGTAGTGGTAGTCACAGTTGTTGTAGTTGCTGCTGTAGTTGTAGTGGTAGTCGTTGTAGTTGGAACTGTCGTTGGCGCAGCTGTTGAAACTGTCTTGATATTGTCGGAATAGCTCTCGGGGAGCTTGGTTGTTATACCAAGAAGGAACTTCTGTATAACGAGAGCATCGTTTGAAGTGATTCCGCCGCCTGCTTCGCTTACGTCCGCATTGAAGATACCCGGCTCTGTAAGCTTATACTTGTCAGGGTTGGCAAGTGACTGCATTATGATAACAACGTCAGCCATATCCACGCCGTTGTCGCCGTTGGCGTCGCCCCACTTTGTTACCTTGGAATTGAGGAGCTCCTTTAAGTCCTGCACAGGAGCTGTAGTAGTCGTCGTTACCACAGGAGGAGCTGTCGTTGTAGTTGTAACTGCTGCCTTTGGACCGTCTATGACTGTGCCGTCTACTGCTGCAAAGAAATTGTCGACATAGAAGTTGGTTGCAGGAGTATCATCATCGGAATCGCCTTCAGTTTCGATATATACAAGAGGACTCTTTGCACCCTCGGGTATCTTGAAGCTTGTATTGGCAAGCTGTGTCCACTGACCCTTGGAAACTTCCTGTGTGTCTATCTTATCATAGTGTGCCTCACCGTCCGAGCCTGTGTACTGGAGGGTCAGGTGGAATGTTGTTGAGGGAGCCCCCTCATTGTACTTAACAACAGCCGAGAAGCTGTAGCTCTCTCCTGCTTTGAACTTATAGTTAAGGGTCTTGCCTACGCCCTTCCATGAAGCTGAACGATCGGAGCAGTATACAGAGCTGTCGCCCTCATATGCCTCGTCCTTGCTGACAGCAACAGTGGCACCGCCTCTGTCAGTGCAGCCGTCAAGCTTGCCCTCGAATGTGTTCTTGAATATATATGTCTGGTCAACGTCTGATGAGCTTGAACCTGCTCCGTCAAACTTCCACCAGTCAACGTTCATAAGGTATCCGTCTCCGCCGTTGAATACAAGGTAGAGATCGTGCTCACCGTCAGCACCTGCTACATCACAGGAGACCTCTTCCCATTTCTGCCAGCCTCCAGTTCCGCTGACTTTAAGATTGCCAACGACAGGACCTGTCTTGCTGTCAAGGTGGAGCTCGATATTGCCGCCGCTCTCGGCAGAAGCAACAGATGCGGTGAATTTATCGGCTCCCTCACCGAAGTCAACGCCTGCCACCTTGATATAAGCCCCCTTTTTGATGCTTCCGATGTTTACGGAATTATTTGCGTCCTTTTCAGTCTTGATGCCCTCGCTCCAGCATATAGTCTCAGCCTCAACTCTCTCGAAAGGATTCAGCGGTTCAAGCTGGTCGGGACCTGAGTTGGTGAGCTTCATAACAGGGATCGTGCCGTCGGAGTTGTATGTAAACTCCTCACAGGAAGCACTTCTGTTAAAGGATCCGCCTCCCGGGATTCCGCTCTTATGATAGAAGAAATAAGAATGGTCTTTATAATCAATGATACCGCCGTGTGTGGTGAAGCAGTTGGAGCCCTGCTGAATAACGCCGCGGTAGGTCCACGGACCTGTAACAGAGTTGCCTGTAGCATAGCACTGGCTCTCACCGCCGAAGCCGTCAACGAATGAAGCCCAAACCAGATAATAAAGCTTGTCGTGCTTGTATATCCATGGTCCCTCGCCGTAGGTCGTGCCCTTGTTGCTGGAGCCGAACTGCTGTGCGTTCATGTCAAACTGCTGTATCGGACCGTCAAGTGTTACCATGTCCTCTTTCAGCTTGACATAGTAGCATTTCGGATTTCCGAACATGAGCCATGCCTGACCGTCGTCGTCAATGAAAACAGTAGGATCGATGTAATCCCAGTTCGGACCGCAAAGGGGCTTGCCGTTAGGGTCACTGTATGGACCCTCGGGAGAGTCTGCGACACCAACGCCTATAGCTCTTCCGCCGCCGCCCTTGTTGGTAGTGGTAAAATAGAAGTAATACTTTCCATTGCGCTCGATACACTGAGAAGCCCATGCATCATTGGCATTGCACCAGCTAAAGCCTGTATCCTCAAGTATCCTGCCGTGGTCTGTCCAGTTCTTCATGTCCTTTGTGGAGAAAGCCTGCCAGCCTGTCATGTAGTAGAAGTCGTTGTTTCCCTCACGGTCACAGCCTGTGAATACCCACAGCTCGTCATCAAAAACAACGGGCGCAGGATCGGGAGTGAAGGATGTCTGCACAATGGGGTTTTCAGCGTTTGTGACGGCAGGAGCTGCTGCACACAGAGTTACAGCCGTCATCGCAGCTATAGCAGCTGCAGAAAATAGCTTTTTCATTCCAATTCTCCTTTTTATTTAATATCCCTTTAATTTGTGACCGCGGATCCTCTCCGCAGCCAGCTTACGTTATCTATATACTATTATAATAGCATGCCGATCCACAAAATACAATCAACAATTTTGCGAAATTTGTGGATAAATTATAGATATTGACAAAAAAATATCTAAGCAACAATTTGTTAACCGATTAATCAAAAAATCCCCTGCATCACTTAATTGATGTAGGGGATTTCTTCAATCATTGGAATGTTCAAGCAGTTTTTTGTTGCCTGCATTCATAGTGCCAAAATTTTCGATACAGCATATGACCTCGCCGCATTTTTTCAGGATCTTCAGTGCTTTCTCAACACTTTCATCGCTTATGGGCTCAAAGGCTTTTTCGGTCACCAGTTCTGCTGCAAGGCTTTTGGCAACACTGTATTCCACGTCATTTTCATGGATAACTCCTGCCGCAAAGGGGATTCCCTGACGCTGCAAACGTCTGTAAACAGGGATGCCGCTGCCACCGCCGCCAATTACGAATACCTGCGGCTCACCCTCTTTGCGCTTTGCCTCTGCGGTCCCGAACAGAGTATCGAAGGTACCGCAGCTTATACCGTACAGCTCGCTGATATAGCTGCCGCTGAATATCTCCTCGGGAGTGCCTGTCCTGTCGGCTCTGTTATGAGCGATACAGAGTATCTTATCGGAGAAGCGCTGTGCTAAATCGAGCTCATGGAGGGTCTGCACTACGGCGATATTTCTGCTGCGGACAAGGTCTTTCAGTATGCCGAGTAGCCGCAGCTTATTGTTGATATCGAGGAAAGAGGTGGGCTCGTCAAGTATGAGTACCTGGGGTTCCTGAGCGATAGCACGGGCAAGCATTACTGTCTGACGCTGACCGTCACTGATACAGCGTATATCCGTATCAGCAAGATGTGTAACACCTGTGAGCTCCATAGCCTCGCGGACTATCTTCCTGTCATTGTCCGAAAGTATGCCCAGCCTGCCCGTGTAGGGGTATCTGCCTGTGGAGATGATGTCCTCGCAGGTCATTTTCTCAGCTGTTATCCTGTCGGTGAAGCATACTGACAGCTTTTTAGCTATATCATTAAGGCTCATGGAAGTAATGTCTGTATCGTTTATGCAGACAGCTCCGTCAAGGAGCGGCAGCTGAGAAGCAATGCTCCTGAGCACCGTGGATTTGCCTGCTCCGTTGGGACCTATGACGGTGAGTATCTCTCCGCCACGTATCTCAATATCAAGCCCGCTTACGACCACCTTTTTGCCGTAGCCTACAGACAGCCCCTTTGCTGTAAGGATAGCACCGTTCATGATACACCTCGTTTCTGTCCGCGGCGGCTGAGCATTGCCGCAATAACTATGGGAGCTCCGAAAACTGCTGTGATAGTGCTTATGCTCAGCTCTACGGGAACAAAGAGCATACGCGCGATAAGGTCGCACATCAGGCAGAAAACAGCTCCGCCTATGAATGAAGCAGGGATTATTATGATAGGCTTTGCTGTTCCGAAGGCTGTTTTCACAAGATGAGGAACTGCTATGCCCACAAAGGACACAGGTCCCGCAAATGCCGTAACACAGGCAGAAAGTATACTTGAAAGGAGTATGAGCGCAAGCTTGAAAAGTCGCAGGTCAACTCCCATGTTTTGGGCGTAGCTCTCCCCAAGCTGATAGGCGCTCATGGGCTTTGACAGCATGAATGAAGCCGCTGCTGCCGCAAAAACTATCACGGCTATGACCTTAACATTGTCCATGCTTATGCCCGAGAAGCTTCCCATAGACCAGTTGTGGAGATTAACTATATTAGCGTCGTCGGCAAAGGTGACAGCCAGCTCCGTGACAGCGGAGCATATGTAGCCTATCATCACGCCTGCGACAATAAGCTGAGCCATATTCCTGACCTTGCCCGAAAGTAGCAGGATAGCTCCCATGGAAAGCATGGAGCCCACGAAGGCAGCTCCCACCATTGCCGCTGAGTTCAGCATTATGCCGTTTTGCAGTGAAAACATCATGGCAAGAGCAACAGTGAGCTTTGCTCCCGACGATATACCCAGTACATAGGGGCCTGCAATGGGATTACTGAAGAAGCTCTGCAATAAGAAGCCCGACACCGAAAGAGCTCCGCCCAGAAGCGCCGCTGCTATTGCCCGCGGCAGGCGTATATTGGCAACGATAGTATGGGCAGCTGTATCACTGCTGCCCGAAAGAGCTGAAAAGACCTCCGATACAGAAAGGGCTGTGGTGCCGCTGACAAGCTCCAGAATGAAAAAAACAGCAGTCAGTATCAGAAGCGCCGCAAAGCCTATAGTCCGGCGCAGGGCTCTTTTTTTAGTCATAGTACCACCTCATTGAAGCCTGTGAAGAAAGGTAAGCTCATTATCGTTATTGCTTGTGAAAACGCAGTTCATGTCGCATATCATGTCGGCTGCTCCTGTGGTCTGCTGAAACATATTCTGTCCCGTACACCACACATTGCCATTTCTGACTGCCTTAAAGTCCGCAAGTACACTGCTCTTTTCAATGAGTTGGTCAACGCTTTGGAGCTCGCCGTCAATGGTGCTGTTGTATATGAGGATATCCGCATCGTGAGCGATATCGTAAAAGGTCTCGGTCTGGATATTCATGGTGGACAGGGCGTTGTCGTCGATATTCAGGTCATCGGCAGTAAAGATATACCGTCCCCCTGCAAGGTCTATCATCTTTGAAACGTAGTCACCGGGCTTACGAATGCTGACATAGCCGTTTGAGGTAATGTAGAAGAAAGCCGCTGTTTTTCGTTCAGATTCGGGGATATCGTTTACGGAGAGCTCCTCGAAAGCCCTTGTCTTTTCAGTGAAAAGCTGCTCTGCGGAGCCGTAGTCCCCTGTGAGAAGTCCGTAGAGCTTTATCCATTCCATACGTCCGAGAGGGTGTGTCTCATAGCTTGAACGCTCCACCAGTACGGGGATGTCAAAGGATTCAAGCTGCTCCTTGACCTCGGGAGTATGGTATATCATGGTGGATTCCACAGCAAGTCCGCATTTATCGGCAACAAGGCTCTCGTAGTCGGGTGAGCTGTATTTGCCGATGTATTTAATACTGCCCGACGCAACTGCATCGCGGATATGGGGCAGGCTCCAGCCGTTTTCGGCAGTGGAGGTCATTTTGATGTCTCCGAGCTTGTCTATGCCGTCGAACAAGTCCATAGCAGAGGTAGCCGCAACGTAGATATTTTCCACGGGCTGCTTTATGACGGTCATACCCTCTGTATCCTCGGGAACTGCCGTATCCTCGGGGACTATCAGAAATTTATCGTCACCGATAGTCACAACTGAGCAGCCGTTTTCGCAGAAGTCAACGGTGAACTGCTCGGCGTATTTCAGGTCCATGCTGCCCACAATGTCGGGAGAAGCAACGTTTTTCTTTTCCTCGCAGCCTGTGATAAACAGCAGAGAAACTGCGGTCAGGAATGATACAGCGTGTTTCATTCGCATTTCTTTATGGTAGATGAATCAAAATACAGGGTATAGTCTATCATGTGTGGCTCGCTCATTGCGGTAGTCTCAGCGCCCACGGGCATTTTGTAATCGAAGCCGAGAACGTCTATAATAAATACCGAATGTCCGTCAGTAATAGTCGGCAGGTATGCAGCTCCCTGCATAACCATTTTATCGTATTTGTCGCTGCTCCATACTATCTCTGCGTCAACATTGCCGTCTTTGACGATGAGCTTTGCAGGAGATGCTACAGAAGCTCTTCCCGAGCCGCCTTCAAGTGTCACATCAGCAGTGTATTCGCCGTCCTCAAGCCCCAGCGAAGAACATTCGGTATATCCGCGTGTGAGCAGAGCGTCCATAGGGAGAGAATCAGCACGGAATACGAGGGTACGTCCGTACCACTCCTGCTTCTTTGCACTGAGTGCCGCACACTGTATCTCCTTGTCGAGAGCTTCAACAGGCACGCTGAAAACAGACTGTCCGCTGTCATTTGTTGTATAGGTGATACGCTCCGATTCATCAGCTTTTTTTGCCTCGTCCTCTGTACCCATGAACAGCGCATCGTAGGACTTGCTGTCGATGATTATATCGGCGTTCATGCTGCTGCCCTTGACGTAGAGGATACAGTCCGCTATCTTGAACATCGAGGAGCTTGAATCCACGGAGATATGGTATTCTCCCTCTTTTACAGTATTAGCCCTGACCTCGGTCATGCCCTCGAAGCCAACTTCATTCTGCGAAGCTGTAACGTGCTCGGTAGTGGGTTCTGCTGTAGTCTCCGTGGGTGCTTCCGTTGTTGTTGTCTCAGCAGCTGTAGTTTCAGGTGTGCTGCTCTGCTTTGAGCTCTGTTCCTTTGAGCTGCATGAAGCCAGCATGAGCATACTGATAAGTGAAAGTGCGATAATTCTTTTTTTCATAGTTAACCTCTTATATCAAAATCGGGCAGCCTTGACTGCCCGATGTATTTATTACTTTATGGAATCAACTGCTGCCTGAGCGTGCTCAACGTAGAGCTTTCTGATCTCCTCGTTCTCACCGAGACCTCTTAACAGGCACTTGACCTCGTAGCCCTCAGCCTCGAATACGGACTTCCATGAGTCCTCATCGTCGCCTGCCATGTCGTTGTTAGCGTGGTCACCTGCAACTACCATGAGAGGCTCAAGAACTACCTTTTCGTAGCCGCCTTCCTTGACCTTTGCAAGAACATCCTCAACAGAAGGTGAAGCCTCAACTGTACCTACGAAATAGTTTGTGTGACCGTCAGCAGTGAGAAGCTCCTGCATCTTTGCGTATACGCTGTTTGAATCAGCATCTGTACCGTGTCCCATGAAGCAGATAGCGGTCTTTCCGTCGTCGTACTCCTTTGTCCAGTCAACGATAGCGTTCTCAACGCGCTTGAAGTCGTCGTCGCTTGCGAGAAGAGGCTTGCCGATTACTACCTTGTCGAAAGCGTCGGAGTAATCTGCTATCTCGTCAACAACGTCGTTGTACTCAAGACCGTTCATAAGGTGTGTAGGCTGAACAACGAGAGTCTTGACGCCGTTCTTTACTGCTCTGTCGAGAGCTTCCTTTACGTCGTCGATGATTTCGCCGTCACGGCTCTTAACGTGATCGATGATGATGTTTGCTGTAAAGCCGCGGCGTACTGAGTAGTCGGGGAATGCCTTTTCAAGAGCTTCTTCGATAGCGCCTATTGTAAGACGGCGGCTGTCATTGAAGCTTGTACCGAAGCTGAGCACGAGAAGCTCACTCTCGCCGATATCATCCTGATTTCTTGGGTTGTCCAGTGAAGCATCGCCTGTGTCGTAGTTCTCTTCGTCCTCTTCCTCAGCAGCCTCTGTAGTTGTCTCGGCAGCTGTTGTAGCCTCAGCAGTAGTGTCGGCAGCTGTTGTTGCCTCTGTTGCAGATGTTGCGGATTCCTTGCTCTCAGATGAGCTCTTGGAACCGCCGCAGCCAGTAAATGCAGCAGCTACTACGGTGAGTCCCATTAAGAATGCGATTGTTTTTTTCATATAGATCTTCCTTTCTCCGAAAGGCATGACCGCATAACATTGATGTGCCAACTAAATCTTGAATCTGATACTTGACAAAAATGAAAACTTCTCTGCGTTGCCAAAGCTTGCAATACAACAGTATTCCTTCATTTTTGCCTTCGTCTGAACTTCAAGACTAAATTGCCACATCAATAAAAAAGCCTCTGCATTGCAGAAGGCATTGCAAACAGACTCTCGCCGAGAGCCTGCGTAACAGTACGATCAATACCTCGTGACCTGACCTTTCGGTCGTGTACCAACAAACGGCAGGTTTCCTGACTTATGCTTCAGCGCGTTATACAAGCCTTCCCGATTGCTCAGTGACTTCGCAGAAAAACTCCTGCAAAAAGTATAACGCTCCGCAATTACAGTGACGAGATCGTGCAGGAGCTTCACCTGCTTCCCTTTTACCCTTCTGCCTGCCGTGATATCGGCATAGAAGGCACCGTCTGCTTTATTAAATTTTAACTAACACTCATATTATATCAGAACGAATTTTAAAATGCAAGCAATCCGCGTATTTTATACGTTTACAACAATCAGGCTTCACTTTTTGAAGCCTTTTTTGTTGTCAAGCATATAAAGCAGAGCGTTGCATATGGCAGCCGCAACATTGCTGCCCCCTTTACGTCCTTTTGCAACTATACACGGGACTCCCGAGGCTATGAGCATCTCCTTTGACTGCACCACATTCACGAAGCCCACAGGAGCTCCTACGACCAGCTTTGGAACGAAGTCTCCCGAAGCTATATGGTCACAAAGACGTACAAGAGCTGTGGGAGCATTGCCAACGGCGTATATCACAGGTCTGTCAAGCCTTGCGGCTTTGTCAACGGAAGCCGCTGCCCGTGTAGTTCCGCAGCGCTTGGCGGTCTCCGCAATATCCTCATCAGCCATGAAGCACATGCACTCGCAGCCGTGACGTGCAAGGGCAGCCTTGTTTATGCCTGCCTTTGCCATATTCGTATCCGTGACAATGACAGCGCCGCTTTCAAGGACTTTCAGTGCAGTATCAATGACATTCTTCGAAAAATAGAGATTTTTTGTATAGTCAAAGTCCGCCGTGGTATGTATGGCACGTATAACAACGGGCTTGATAGCCTCGGGTATGGGAGCTTCAAGCTCGCTTTCGATTATTTCAAAGCTGCGCTTTTCGATGTCCGACGGCAGCACATATTCCAAGTTCATACGCCCTCCTCAATGATACGGTAAACAAGCTCCATATCGAGATTTTTTCTGACATTGTCCGCAAGCAGGTCAAGCTGAGAATTGCGGTATTCACGCCTGTCAGTGATATTGCCGCGGTATTCCGTTCCCTTGAGCTGATACAGAGCTTTTACAAGTCTGCCCGATACCTCCGCACTGTCAAAAATGCCGTGTACATAGCAGCCTGCTGCATTTCCATCAAAGCTTCCGCCGCAGGTGGTGAGCGCCCCGGTATGGCTCTCCGTAACACCCATGTGCACCTCATAGCCATAGAACTCCGCACCCGAAAGGCACGAGAAAAAGCCGCTTATATCGCCGAAGCTGCCCGTTGTCTGTGTCTGAGTTTTATCTGTGCTGAACACGGTATCGCAGCCGAGCAGACCAAGACCGCCAATGCATCCGCCGCATTCGCTTCCGTTCGGGTCAGAGATAGTTCTACCCATTATCTGATAGCCGCCGCATATGCCGAATACTGGGATATCCGCCCCCAAGCAGCTCCTTATCTCATTGGAAAGACCGCTTTCGTCAAGCCATTTCATGTCCGCAATGGTACTTTTAGTTCCCGGAATGATTATCATATCGGGCTTGCCAAGCTCTGACGCTCTTGTGACATACCTGACGGAAACACCGCTGTACTGCCCGAAAACGTCCATATCAGTGAAGTTGGATATCTTAGGCAGATGTATCACAGCAATATCGATTATCCCGTCGGCAGCCTTGGAGTTGAGCTTCTCGGACAGGCTGTCCTCGTCCTCGATATCGCAGCTGATGTAAGGAATAACTCCTGCCACCTTTTTGCGTGAACGGCTTTCAAGTATTTCTATACCGTCACGGAACAAGGATATATCACCGCGAAACTTGTTGATCACAAGTCCCTTTACATTTTCGCGCTCCCATTCTTCAAGAAGCTCCAGAGTGCCGATAAGCTGGGCGAAAACGCCGCCTCGGTCAATATCTCCCACAAGAAGAACGGGAGACTTTACAAGCTCAGCAAGTCCCATATTGACTATATCGTCGGATTTAAGGTTCAGCTCCACGGGACTGCCCGCACCCTCAATGACGATGATATCGTACTGACTTGCAAGTGCATTGTACGCCGAAACAATGTCGGGTATGAGCTCCTTTTTGTGGCGGAAATAGTCCGCCGCTCTCATATTCCCGCGGACTTTGCCGTTGACGATGACCTGTGAACCCACGTCAGTGGTGGGCTTCAGAAGTATGGGATTCATCAGAGCTGAGGGCTCAATGCCTGCTGCTTCTGCCTGCAAAGCCTGAGCTCTGCCTATCTCCGCGCCGTCGGGAGTGATAAAGGAGTTGAGAGCCATATTCTGGGACTTGAATGGCGCAACGGAATAGCCGTCCTGTCGGAATATCCTGCACAGCGCGGCAGTCAGAAAGCTCTTTCCCACATTGGACATGGTGCCCTGGAGCATTATATTCTTAGCCATTCAAACACCTCCCAAGTGCGCTGATAAGCCTTATATTTTCATCATGGGTGCGGACTGCGACACGATAAAAGCCCTCTGTCAGTCCGCTGAAACTCTGACAGTCACGGATAAGTATGCCCTCTGCGAGAAGCTCCTCCGCAAGTCCTGTACGGCTTCTGAAAAGAAATAAATTCGCAGCTCCGTCATATACCTTTACTCCGAGCCTGATAAGCTCTGCGGCAAGAAAACGCCTTTCATCTGCAATGTATTCCCTTGTTTTGCGAACATAGTCAGCTTCATAAAGAGCGGCAATGCCTGCTGCCTGAGCAGGTGCGGAAACGCTCCAGAACTGACCGCTTTTTTGTATTTTTTCTGTGAGCTCAGAACTGCCGCATAAGGCGTATCCAAGCCTTATCCCCGGTATTGCAAGGAGCTTGGTAAAGGCTTTCAAAATGATACAGCTTTCGCTGAAATATCTCCTGAGACTATAGCTTTCGCTGTCACTGACAAAGTTCAGAAAGCACTCATCGCTCACAAGGACAATGCCGTTTTCACTGCATTTTGCGGCGATCTTTGTCAATAATTCGGGGGCTATTAGCCGTCCCGTGGGATTGTTGGGCGTGCATATAAAACACATATCGAGGGCGCTGTCAAGCACATCAATAATACTCTCGGTAACGTCAAAATTGTTCTGCTCACTGAGTTTATGCTCACATATCTCACAGCCGACTTCGTAAAGAGCACGTCTGTACTCGCTGAATGTGGGGACACATATCAGCGCCTTACGAGGCTTTAATGCGTGGACCATACGAAAAATCAGGTCATCAGCGCCGTTTCCGCAGACGATATTATCAGAGCTTATGCTTTCATGCTTTGACAGCTTGCCGCGAAGCTCACGGCAGTACGGGTCGGGGTATTTTTCAATGTCAGCTATACTTCCGAGTATAGCTTTTTTTACGCTGTCGGGAACTCCGAGAGGATTGATATTTGCCGAAAAATCGAGAATACATCTCAGCTGCTCGATATTTCCCCCATGCTGTTGTATCATAGAATACCTCCCCAGATAATGCACCTTGCAGCTGCCGAGATGATAAGCATAAGCACCGAGGCAGCATACATAAGACAGTTTGCACGGCGAATATCCTGCGGCTCGACAGGTCGGTCGTTATCGCCGATATAGGGCTTTTTGTGGAGCTTACCGAAGTACCATGCGTCACCTGCCAGCCTAAGATGAAGTGCTCCTGCACAGGCTGACTCGGTCTGCGCGGAGTTGGGACTTGCATGATTGCGCCTGTCGCGTTTCCATATGCGGAAAGCATTTTTCCCGTCAAGCCTGCAGACAGGAGCTGCAACTATCATAAGCAGGGCTGTCAGACGGGAGGGTATATAGTTGAGCACGTCGTCGGTCTTAGCGGAAAAGCGCCCGATATCAGCGTATTTCTCGTCCTTGTAGCCAATCATGGAGTCCATAGTATTAACGGACTTGTAGAAAAAAGCTCCCACAGCTCCGCCCAGCCCCATGTAAAAAAGGGGCGCTGTTACGCCGTCGGAGGTATTTTCGGCGACAGTCTCCACTGCCGCGCGGACTATGCCGTCACGGTCAAGGACTGCCGTGTCACGTCCCACTATCATTGATACAGCCCTGCGTGCAGCTTCGGTATCTCCCGACTCTGCGGCGCGGCAGACCTTCATGCTCTCCTTGCAGAGACATTTCGCCGCCAGCATATAGCAGCACAATACGGACTCCGCAGCAATGCCGAGAATGAGACTGAAATGATAACAGATAATGAGCAGGGCAAGAGGAGCGGCAGTTGAAAGGATAATCACAGTCAGCCCGAGGAGCGTACCGCCCATGCGCAGGTTTTTCATTCGCTTTCGGACAAGCTTTTCAAGTCCTCCGATGAGCCGTCCGATAAGCTTTATTGGGTGCGGTATGTTATATGGATCGCCGATGATACAGTCAAGGATAAAGCCGATCATCAGCGGCAGTGCAGGTAAAAAATGCTTCATATTTTCTCCGTTATTTCAAGTTCCGAGCCGTTCCAGCGGCAGACATACCCATGACCGTTTTCGCAGTGCCAGTCAAAGTAGTCCCTGTGGGGAACTGCGTATTTTTCAAGTATGGACATTATTGTTCCGCCGTGGACCACAAAAGCTACAGAAGCTGCTCCCCCGAGGCTTTTTACAATGTCCTCAAAGGCTTTCACGCAGCGCCTGCGGAAGTCCTCAGGAGCTTCACCCTTTGGAAATGGCAATGTGCCGCCGCTGTCGATCCACTTCTGATAGTCGGCGTTATGAGAGAGCTCGTTATAATTCATGCCCTCAAAGTCGCCGAAATCACATTCGCGGAGCTCCTCAGCCGTAAGATATCCGCTGTGAGGAAAGAGTATCTCAGCGGTCTGTATACAGCGCTTCATGGGACTGCATACGATCATTTCACAGCTTGGGAGCTTCAGCTCTTGCAGCTGAGCTATGCCCTCACTGCACAGGGGTTCGTCAGTTCTTCCGATATAACGCTTTTCAATGTTCCCAGCTGTCAGTCCGTGGCGTATGAACAGTATCTTCACAGCTGACACAACCTTTCCGCAAATACGGCTGCCGCAAGCATGGCTATCTCGCAGA